>CALYTB010000030.1 GCA_945486035.1 uncultured Clostridia bacterium | reverse complement strand
GGCTCCCCTACAGTAAGGACGAAGTGCGTTTGAAAACTGTAAACAACAATTTACCCACTGAGCGGAGGCAAAAAAAACATGGGGGGCCGGAGCCCCCCATGTCACCCCGCTTCGGCCGTGACACATCCAATTATGACCTGCACGAAAAGGCAGGTGGGTTGCCGCTCCCGACCATCACTGCTCCCAACGTCCATCCATCGTCAAAGCGCGGACGGGAGGTCTGCAAACAGGCCGGGAAGTCTAACTTCCCTAGTAAAAAATGTGGGTCCAAAAGGACATATCACGTACCAAGCAGGAAATCAATCAGTCCGCTTCCTCTTCGTAAAGGGAATCCATAATCAGGCCGTACACCGTTTCCAGCTCTTCTTCATCCTCGATGGCGCACAGAATCTCTTCGCCGTCCTCCTCCACGGATTTGAGGATGCTGACCTCCAGCTCTTCGGCCTCGCCGCTGTCCGCGCGCACCACCGCGAGATAGGTGCTTCCGTTATACTCCAGGGTGGAGAGAACCTCCAACTCGTATTCGGTACCGTCCTCATCCTCGATGGTGATGAAGTCGGAGCCATACTGATCCTCCATTCGGAATCCTCCTTCCGGGTTTCGTTCCTGATCCTATTCTAGCGCCTGGGGAGCGTAAAATCAAGAGGAATTTATTCTTCAGGAAAAGAATGGGCATCAGGAAAAGTAATCCTCCAGAAGTACGGTCAGCTCCCCGGGAGTTTCCACCGGGATTCCGGCGCGCAGAGCCGCCTGGTCCGCCGGGGGAAAGAGGGCTACCCGGTAGGGAAGTGTCCGGAAGAGAGCCCCGGTTTCTCCGTCAAACAAAGCCGCGTACTGTCCGTGGCAGCCAAGAATCATGCCCAGCAGGATAAGCGCCGTCAGGGGCCGTTTCTTCATTCTATGCATACACGCCTCCTTTGTGACCATAGTATTTCCGGGATGGAAACGGTTATGATGTAAGATGCTGGAAGCTGCAGCGGGAGAGGGAAGAGAAATTGTTGTTTAGAGCACTGAAATAGAACTGTCATTGCGAGACCAGTCCGAAGGCTGGTCGTGGCAATCCCCCGGATTTTCCGCCCAGCCCCCATCCTTCCGCCCAAGCTGTCATCCTGAGCGAGCGCAGCGAGTCGAAGGATCTACGCACGGAACGAAGCTGAAATGTGAACGAACACGCCAGATCCCTCGACTCGCTGCGCTCGCTCGGGATGACAGGAGGAAGAACAGGGGGATTGCCACGCCAGTTTGCGAACTGGCTCGTAATGACAGCATAACTTAATAAACAACAATTTTTCGGCCCGGGCGGGTGGGGTGGATTTTATGGAATATTCATAAATTGGGTCTTTCGTTTTTGGAGGGCGTGTGATATAATCGTATGCGTGGTTTTATGCCCTGATCTTGTTTAGCGTACCGGGCCCCAAAAAGGCCGGGTATTTGGAGGTTTTTCCTATGGCAAATCGAAATATTTTCGGAGGACGCGGCAGAAAGCCCAGGCAGGATTGGAATCCCGGGTGGATTCTCAAGATTCTGTACACCCTGGGCTCCGCGGCCTTGTCCGTGCTGAAAATCGCGGTGGGCGCCGCGGCGACGGTGGTGCTCATTGTGCTGATATGCGGCGTGATCTTCGTGGGCACCCTGGGGGACTATCTGCAGAACGACATCCTCACCGAGGCCGCCAACTGGTCCATGGATGACTACGACCTGGAGGAAACGTCCTTTTTGTACTATGTGGACAAGGACGGAAATATTCAGCTGCTGCAGCAGATTTACACCACCACCGACCGGCAGTGGGCCTCCCTGGAGGAGATTCCCCAGTCCCTGATTGATGCCACCGTGGCCATTGAGGACAAGCGGTTTTATGAGCATCAGGGCGTGGACTGGATCACCACGGTGAAGGCCTGCGTGAATATGTTCTTCGGCGGGGATTCCCAGTTCGGCGGCTCCACCATCACCCAGCAACTCATCAAAAACGTCACCGACGAAAACAGCGTCACCGTGCAGCGGAAGGTCATGGAGATTTTCCGGGCCCAGATGTTTGAGAAGGAATACGACAAAAACGTCATCATGGAGCAGTACCTGAACCGAATCTTCCTGGGCAAGGGCTGCTACGGCGTCAAGAGCGCGGCGGCGGCCTACTTCGGCAAGGAGCTCCAGGCCCTGACCCCCGCCGAGTGCGCCAGCCTTATCAGCATCACCAACAACCCCTCCCTGTTTAACCCTTACTCTACCAATGAGTTTACGTACAAGGGCGAGGTGCGGGACGGCGCGGGGAGAAACCGCTACCGCCAGCTGAACGTCCTCAGCGAAATGCGTAATCAGGGCTACCTGACCGAGGCTGAATACCAGGAGGCCGTTGCCCAGGAGATGGTATTCAAGGAGGGCATCGACAACGCCGACCGCTGGGCGGTGTGCGACCAGTGCGGCTACCAGGGCACCGTGGGCACCTTTGCCAACGAAGCGGATAACTATTACTGCCCCCAGTGCGGCAGCCAGACCCATGTGAGCGTGGACGCCAGCCAGCATGTTTACTCCTGGTTTGTGGATGCGGTGCTCATTGACGTGGCGGGAGAGCTGGCCCGTCAGGACGGCAGGGAATGGGACGACCTGGATGAAACCACTCGCAACTATTATCTGGAACGGATTCAGAAGGGCGGCTACCATATCTACACCACCCTGGACATGGAGGTTCAGGAGCAGGTGGACAAAATCTACACCGATTTGAACAATATCCCCACCACCCGCAGCACCCAGCAGCTCCAGTCCGGCATTGTGGTGATTGACAACAGAACCGGCGACGTGGTGGCTCTGTCCGGCGGCGTGGGGGAGAAGGATACCTTCTTCGCCTACAACAAGGCCACCCAGGCCAAGCTCCAGACCGGCTCCGCCCAGAAGCCCATTTCCGTATACGCCCCCGCCTTTGAGAAGGGGGTTGCCAGCCCCGCCACCGTGGTGAAGGATCTGCCCGTGACCTACGAGGGCGGCGCCTGGCCCAAGAACGACAACCGGAAGTACAATTATTCCAGAACCATTTTCAACGGCATTGTCTACTCGGTCAATACCATCTCCGCCCGGACGGTGGAAATGGTTGGCTATGATTATGCCTTCAACTTTGCCAAGTACAACCTGGGCCAGTCCTATCTGACGGAGGATTATCCCCTGGCCAACGGCCATAGCCTGAACGACCTGGGCCAGTCCCCCCTGGCGCTGGGCGCGCTGACCGTGGGCGCTACGGTGCGGCAGATGGCCCAGGCCTATGCCACCTTCCCCAACAACGGCGTGTTCCGGGAGGCAAGGCTCTTTACCAAGGTCTACAACGGTCAGGGCCAGCTGGTGCTGGACAACACCCAGGAAAGCAAGCGGGTGCTCAGCGAGAAAACCGCCAACTATATGAACTACTGCCTGTATAACGCCGCCAACCAGGGCACCGGCGGCGCGGCCATCTTCGGCGGGCAGAATATCGCCGGAAAGACCGGCACCACCTCCAGCAACCGGGACCGCTGGTTCTGCGGCTATACCAGCCACTACACCGCGGCGGTCTGGTGCGGCTACAACCAGCCGGAGGAAATCCGCCTTACCGGCAATACGGCCAACCCTGCCGCCCGGCTGTGGAAGATGGTTATGCAGCCGATCCATCAGGGCCTTGGCAATGCGGCTCTGTACAACGGCAACGCCTTCCGCACGGTGGCGGTGTGCCTGGATTCCGGGAAGCTGGCCACGGATGCCTGCCGGTCCGATGTCCGGGGGGACCGGGTGGCCTATGTGAACTGCTACCCCGAGGATGCCCCCACGGAAAGCTGCGACAAGCATGTGTATGTGGACTACTGTGTCACCGGCGGCGGTGTGGCAACGGATTACTGCTATATGTACCCGGATGCGGATGTGCAGAGCCGCTCTCTGGTCCGGCTGACCCGGGAGGAGGTCAACGAGATCCGCAGCGCTCTGGCTGTGGGACTGGTGGATCTCTACGGCAACGACGGCTATGTGTATCTGGTGGACCGGGACGGGGACCCCATCAGCTGGTATGGCTTTGACGGAAACGCCAACTCCGGCTATGACGCTCCCTACCTGATGTGTCCGCTTCACGGCGAAGCGTATTATGACGAGTTCCCGGAGGAGGACCCCGACAGGCCCTGGGGAGACGACTACGACGACGGAGATTACGAGGACCCCGACAGGTTTGGTTAATTCCGGTAAAGGAGAGAGAAACCCATGCTATGGATTTCCGATGAATGGAAGGACTATGAGGTCCTGGATGCCACCGACGGCGAGCGGCTGGAACGCTGGGGAAAGTATATCCTGGTACGGCCGGACCCCCAGGTGATCTGGAATACCCCCCGCTCCGCACCGGAGTGGAAGCGTTATGATGCCCGGTATATCCGCTCCAGCACCGGCGGAGGCCGGTGGTCGGAGCATACCCTGCCGGAGCGGTGGCAGATCCGGTACAAGGATTACCTGACCTTCAACGTCAAGCCCATGAACTTCAAGCACACCGGGGTGTTCCCGGAGCAGGCCGCCAACTGGGACTATATCCGGGAAAAGGTGGCATCGGCGGGAAGGCCGGTGCGGGTTCTGAACCTGTTTGCCTATTCCGGCGGCGCGACCCTGGCCGCGGCGGCCGGAGGCGCGGAGGTTTACCATGTGGATGCCTCCAAGGGCATGGTGGCCTGGGCCAAGGAGAACGCCGCCGCCTCGGGCCTGGCGGACAAGCCCATCCACTGGATTGTGGACGACTGCGGCAAGTTCATCCAGCGGGAAATCCGCCGGGGCCGCCGGTATGACGGCATTATCATGGACCCGCCCAGCTATGGCCGGGGGCCCAGCGGGGAAATCTGGAAGATGGAAACCAGCTTCTACCCCTTCCTGCTGGAAACCGCCAGGCTGCTCACCGACAATCCTCTGTTTGTGATTATTAATTCCTACACCACGGGTCTTGCCCCTTCGGCGGTGTCCTACGCGGCGGATGTGGTGTTCGGAAGCGGCTACGGCGGCCATACCGCTGCCGGGGAGCTGGGACTGCCGGTGCGGGAATCCGGCCTGGTGCTGCCCTGCGGCGCCACGGGCAGATGGACCCCCTGAGAGGATGTGGAAAAATTGAGTGAAATCATTTCTGTGGAGCACCTGGCCTACAGCTATCCCGGACCCGAGGAGGGGAAGGGGGTTCAGGTGTTCGAGGACCTGAACCTGAAGGTGGAGGAGGGCAGCTTTGTGGCCATTCTGGGCTCCAACGGCTGCGGAAAATCCACCCTTGCCAAGCATTTTAACTCCATTTTGCTTCCCTGCGGGGGCAAGGTGTACGTCTGCGGGATGGATACCTCCCGGGAGGATCTGGTCATGGCGGTCCGCCGGCGGGTGGGCATGGTGTTCCAGAACCCGGACAACCAGATTGTCGCCAACGTGGTGGAGGAGGATGTGGCCTTTGGCCCGGAGAATCTGGGCGTTGCCAGCCCCGAAATCCGCCGCCGGGTGGACAGAGCCCTGCAGCAGGTGGACATGTACGAATACCGGGAGCATGCCCCCCATCTGCTCTCCGGAGGACAGAAGCAGCGCATTGCCATCGCGGGAATCATCGCTATGGAGCCCAAGTGCATCGTCCTGGACGAGCCCACCGCCATGCTGGACCCCCGGGGCCGCCGGGAGGTCATGGAAACCATCGGACGGCTGAATCGGGAGAAGGGCATCACCGCGGTGCTGATTACCCACCATATGGACGAGGCGGCCAAGGCCGATCGGGTGGTGGTTCTGCACAAAGGGAAGGTTGCGGCGGACGGAACGCCCCGGCAGGTGTTCTCCCAGCCGAAGCTGCTGCATGAGCTGGGCCTTGCCGCGCCGGAGACCGTGGAGCTGTGCTATGAACTGAACAAGGAGGGGTTCCGGCTGCCCCTGGATGCCCTGGAGCCGGAGGAATGCGCGCAGATACTCTACGAAGCCGTGAGATCTGACCCGTAGGAGGAAAAGAGATTGGAACCGATTCTGCAGGTGAAAAACCTAAACTATATCTACAGCATTGGCACGCCCTTTGAGCACCAGGCTCTGAAGGACGTGTCCTTCTGCGTCCATCGGGGGGAATTTATTGGCATCATCGGCCACACCGGCTCCGGAAAATCCACCCTGATGCAGCAGCTCAATGGTCTTTTGAAGCCCACCTCCGGCAGCGTGATTCTGGACGGGCAGGATATCTGGTCGGACAAAAAGCTGACCCGGCAGGCCCGGTTCCGGGTGGGACTGGTGTTCCAGTACCCGGAATACCAGCTCTTCGAGGAAACGGTGTACAAGGACATCGCCTTCGGCCCCGGCAACATGGGGCTGGGCAGGGAGGAGATCGACCGCCGGGTCCGGGAGGCTGCCGGCTTCGTCGGGCTGACCGACGAGCAGCTGCTATCTTCCCCCTTTGACCTGTCCGGCGGACAGAAGCGCCGGGTGGCCATCGCGGGGGTCATCGCCATGGAGCCGGAGGTGCTGATTCTGGACGAGCCCACTGCCGGTCTGGACCCCGCCGGAAGGGCGGAGATTCTGGGCAACATCGAAAGCTACCGCAAGGCGAAGAACGCCACCATTATGATGGTCAGCCACTCCATGGAGGATGTGGCCAGGCTCACCGACCGGTTGATGGTGATGAACGGCTCCCAGCTTGCCATGGACGGAACGCCCGGGGAAGTATTTACCCAGGCGGAGCGCCTGGTGGAAATGGGCCTGAACATCCCCCAGGTGACCCAGGTGTTCCTGCGGCTGCGGAAAATGGGCCTCCCCGTGGAGAATGTATACACCCTGGAGCAGGCCGTGGAGGCGCTGAAGGCGCTGAAAGGAGGCTGTGCCCATGCTTAAGGACATTACCCTGGGCCAGTATTTCCCGGGCCATTCCCCCATTCACCGCCTGGACCCCAGGACCAAGCTCATTGGCCTGACGGGCTACATTGTGGCGCTGTTTGTGGCGAAGAGCTGGGTTTCCTATGCCGTGATGCTGGTGTTCCTGGTGACCCTGATCCGCGTTTCCGCCATCCCGCCCAAGTCCATTGTCAAGGGCATGAAGCCCCTGGTGATGATTCTTGTGTTTACGGGCATCCTGAATCTGTTCTTTACCGGGGGTGAGACGGTGCTGCTTCAGATCTGGAAGCTCACCGTTACCAAGGAGGGCCTGATCCGGGCGATTTTCATGATGTCAAGGATTCTGATGCTGATTACGGGCACCTTCCTCATGACCTTCACCACCTCCCCCATCTCCCTGACGGACGGCCTGGAGTCGCTGATGGGACCGCTGAAGAAGCTTCACATGCCGGTGCATGAGCTGAGCATGATGATGTGCATTGCCCTGCGGTTCATCCCCACGCTGATTGAGGAAACCGATAAAATCATGTGCGCACAGAAGGCCCGGGGCGCGGACTTTGAAACCGGAAGTCTGCTGAAGCGGGCAAAGGCCTTGGTGCCCATCCTGGTGCCCCTGTTCATCAGCGCTTTCCGCCGCGCCGACGAGCTGGCCACCGCCATGGAGTGCCGCTGCTACCAAGGCGGCGAGGGAAGAACCAAGATGAAGCTGCTGCGTTATACCCGGGGGGATTTCGGAGCCTTCGCGGTGATCGCGGCGCTGCTGGCACTGATCGCGGTGCTGGCATCCTTCGGACTGTGAGGAAGAAATGCGTAACATCGCCCTTGTACTGACCTATCTGGGAACAGCCTACCACGGCTGGCAGGTGCAGAAGAATCTGCCCACCGTGGCGGAAACCATGGAAAAAGCCGCCGCCGCCGTGGTGGGCCACAGCGTTCACATGACCGGCTGCGGCAGGACGGATGCGGGGGTTCACGCCCGGTGCTATGTGGCCAATTTCCGCACAAGCTCCACCATTCCTGTGGAGCGGCTGCCCTATGCGCTGAACACCCATCTGCCCTGTGACATCGTGGTGACCCGGGCCTTTGAGGTGCATGAGAATTTCAACGCCATCGGCTCCTGCAGCCGGAAGGAATATACCTATCAGATTTACAATTCTCGGTTGAAGGACCCGTTTTATGTAAACCGGGCCTGGTTCTACCCCCGGCACTTGGACGAAGCTGTGATGCAGCGGGCGGCGGACGAATTTGTGGGCACCCACGATTTTGCCGCGGTAAGAAGCGTGGGAACGGATGTAAAATCCACGGTCCGCACCGTATACTATTACAAGGTGGAGCGGCAGGGCAACCTTGTCACCCTGAAGGTCTGCGCCAACGGGTTTCTTTACAACATGGCCCGTGCCATGGCGGGCACCGTGGTTTACGCAGCCGAGGGGAAGATCCGCCCGGAGGAAATCGGAGAGATTCTGGACTCCGGCAACCGCACCGCCGCCGGCCCCACGGTTCCCGCCGGGGGACTGTACATGACGAAGCTGTGGTACGACGACGGAATCGAGAAATTCGAGGTCGGCAGCGACTGGACACGGTGAGTCAATCCGCCGCAAGATGCGCCCATGCTCGCACGCTGCTGTGAAAAATTGTTGTTTACACTTTTCAAACGCACTTCGTCCTTACTGTAGGGGAGCCATTCATGGCTCCCGTGGGGCAGTACGTTTTCGCCGAAATGTGGAGGAAATCGGAACAATGTACCGCCGGGAGCCATGAATGGCTCCCCTACAGTAGGATTTGGGCATTTTGATCATTCTGAAAGGATACCAAAATTGTCAACTGTCAATTGTCAATTGTCAATTCGGCGAAGCCGATAAACAACAATTTATAGGGTGACGACCCGGGGAAGGGGGCCTTTGGGTTCACTATACCACATTCCTCCGCATGGGGCAACCGGAATTTAGAGGGTTGGTGAAATAGACAAAACAGGTGGGGGAAAACTGTCTGAATCGCTGATTTTCGGGTGACACGCAGGATAATTGTTGACAAACTATAAACACGGGGTTATTCTTAACATAAGTGAAAAACAACATGGGTTGTTACTGGTAAGGCAGGCAAAACCAAGTTCCGCAAAAGATTGACATTTTTTTGTGGGATTTGGTTTCTTTGTTTTTTGGGGAGGTTTCCGCTTGAGGGTCTGCAAGGCTATCAACAACAATGTGCTCTCCTGCCTGGACGATACGGGTCGGGAACTGGTGGTGATGGGCAAGGGCCTGGGCTTCCGGTGCAGACCGGGGGATACCCTGGACCCCGCCTCGGCGGAAAAAATATTCCGCATGGACACCCCGGAAGAAGTAGGCAAGCTCAAATCCCTGTTCTCCCGCCTCAGCCCGGAGCTTTTGGAGCTATGTGAGAGAATCATTGACCAGGCCAATCTGGCCCTGGGCCATCAGCTGAACGAATCCATCTACCTGACCCTGACGGACCACATCCAGTTTTCTCTGTCCCGGGCAAGGAAGAATATGGTTTTCCCCAACCCCTTGCTGACCGAGGTGCGGGTGTTCTACCCCGGGGAGCTGGCGGTGGGCATGTTTGCCCTGGAGCAGATCCGGCAGCACTTCGGGATTGCCCTTCCCGAGGACGAGGCCGCCAGCATCGCGCTGCACATCGTCAACGCGGAGTTCTCCGGCTCCATGAACGCCACCATGCGCGTAGCCCAGGTGCTGCGGCCCATTGTGGAGATTCTGCTGGACTGGCCCGGTCTGAAGCTGAACACCCGGCATATTTACTATGACGAACTGATTGTCCACATCAAATTTCTTGCCATGCAGTCCTTCTCCGACGGTGGGGAGGATTGGGCGGACCCGGAAATCCTGGGACCGGTGACACAGCGGTATCCCCAGGCGCTTGCCTGCGCGGAGGAGATCGTCCGCTTCCTGGCAGAGAAAAGCGGGAACACGATTCCTGCCGCGGAGCAGGCGTATCTGGCGCTGTGCATCCGGCGTGCGTGTATCAATTAATGGAAGCTCTGAATCCGGAGCCTCCCTGAAAGGAAAGGAAGATAAATTATGGGATTTTTCAAAAAGCTCTTCGGAAAGAAGCTGGACGGCCTCTATGCCCCCATGGCCGGCAAGGCGGTTCCTGTGACGGAGGTTCCCGATCCTACCTTCGCCGAGGGCATGCTGGGCAACGGCGTGGCGGTGATCCCCACCGACGGCAAGGTTTACGCCCCCTGTGATGCCACGGTGGACATGATGTTTGAAACCGGCCACGCGGTGAGCCTGGTGGCGGACTGCGGCGCGGAGCTGCTGATCCACATCGGCCTGGAGACCGTGGGCCTGGAGGGCAAGCCCTTCACCATCCATGTCAAGAACGGCGACAAGGTGAAGCAGGGCCAGCTGATGATCGAGGCGGACCTGGAAGCCATCAAGGCCGCGGGTCTGAACACCATCACCCCCATGCTGGTGTGCAACACCGACAGCTTCCCCACCTTTGAGGTGCACACCGGCGCGGATGTGACCAGGGATGACGTGCTCATTGAGCTGGGAAAGTAAGAGGCGGAGTATGAAAACAGGTTTTGGACTGCCGGTCTTTCCCGGCGTAGCCATCGGCCCCGCTGTGGTCTACCGCAAGACCGAGCGGGCACTGCCGGTTTCCTCCGGCGACCCCAAGGTGGAGCAGGCGAAATTTGACGCGGCCCGGGAAACCGCCCGGGAGCAGCTGAGCGCCCTGTACGAGAAGGCCAAGGTGGAGCTGGGCGAGGAGAAGGCTGCCATTGTGGAGGTTCAGATGCTCATGCTGGAGGATCTGGACTATCTGGACGGCGTGGCCGCTGCCATCGAGGGCGGCGCGGCGGCTGCCATGGCCGCGCTGGACACCGGCGAGGAGTTCGCCCAGGTGTTCGCCGCCATGGACGACGAGTACATGAATGCCCGCAGCGCGGATATCCGGGATATGTCCCGGCGAATCTACGACATTCTCTGCGGCAACGCCGGATTCCAGCTGCCTGAGGGTTCCTTCCTGCTGGTGGCCGAGGATCTGGCTCCCAGCGAGACCATTCAGCTTCCCCGGGACCGGATTCTGGCCTTTGTCACCCGGCAGGGTTCCTCCTCCAGCCACACCGCCATTCTGGCAAGAACCCTGAATATCCCCTCTCTGGTGCAGGCCAACATCTCCCTGGAGGAGGCGGAGGACTGTGAAATTCTGGCTGTGGACGGCTTCACCGGCAGCTGGTACATGGACCCCGACCAGGAAACCCTGGCGGTGCTGAAGGAAAAGCAGGCCGAGGCCGCTGCCGACCGGGCCGCCCTGGAATCCTACCGGGGAAGAGAAAGCGTTACCAAATCCGGAAAAAAGCTGCTGCTGTGTGCCAACATTGGCTGCCCTGAGGATGCCGAGGCCGCCCTGGCCGCGGATGCCGAGGGCGTGGGCCTGATGCGCAGCGAGTTCCTCTACCTGGGCAGAGATAACCTCCCCACGGAGGATGAGCTGTTTGAGGCCTATAAGAAGGTGGCCGAAACCATGGGCAGCCGTCCCGTGGTGATCCGCACCCTGGACATCGGCGCGGATAAGCAGGTGAGCTACATGGGCCTGGATCAGGAGGAGAATCCTGCCCTGGGTCTGCGGGGCCTGCGGATCTGCCTGACCCGGGAGGACATCTTCCGGCCCCAGCTGCGGGCCATCTACCGGGCCTCCGCCTACGGTAATTTGAGCGTCATGTTCCCCATGGTGGCCTCCGTGTGGGAGCTGAAGGCCGCCAAGGACCTCTGCGCCCGGGTGCGCTCCGAGCTGGAGGCCGAGGGAATCCCCACCAGGGAAGTGCCCATCGGTGTCATGGTGGAAACCCCCGCCGCCGCCGTGCTGGCAAGGGAGCTGGCCAAGGAAGCCGCTTTCTTCAGCGTGGGCACCAACGATCTGACCCAGTACACCCTGGCCGTGGACCGGCAGAACGCCAAGCTGGGCCAGTTCTACGATCCCTATCATCCGGCGCTGCTGGCCCTGCTGGCGCAGATTGCCCAGGCCGCCAACGAGGCGGGCATCTGGGCGGGCATCTGCGGCGAGCTGGGCGCGGACCCCAAAATGACCGAGCGTTTCATCGCCATGGGCTATACCGAGCTGAGTATGGCTCCCGGCCGGATTCTGGAAACCAGAAAGATTGTCTGTGAAAGTGAGGCTTGACAAAAATGAAAGAATTTAAGCATGTGATTGCCGATCCCATGGGCATGCACGCCCGTCCCGCAGGAATGCTGGTGAAGGCTGTGGCATCCTACGCCAGCACCGTCACCATCACCGCTCCCACCGGCAAGGCCGATGCCAAGCGGCTCATGGCGCTGATGCGCCTGGCTGCCAAGCAGGGCATGGAGCTCACCGTCACCGTGGAGGGCCCCGACGAGGACAAGGCCGCCGCCGAAATCCAGGCCTTCCTGGCCGCCAACCTGTAACGGCAGACGGAAGAATTGTTGTTTAGCGGCTTTGCCCCAAATTACCTGTCATTGCGAACCGGCGCGCCGGCTTCAGTGGCAATCCCCCGGGTAGAGGGAAAATGTACCGACAATTGCCCTACAGAAGCGGGAGTTGTTGCGATTTATGGTGGTAATCGTTACCTGGTTCCATGGGACCGGGGGGATTGCCACACCACTTAAGCGCACTGGTTTCGCAATGACAGTAATCTTTGCGGCAAAGCGCCAAACACCAATTTAACGATCTGCAATTTGGAATATCGACCCATTTTTCAGCATAAGGCCAATTGACCACTGTGGGCCGGTGGTCTGTAATATAGGCAAAGAAGAATATAAGGAGGATTATTTCTATGATGAAACATCTTCAGAAGCTGGGCAGCGCCCTGATGCTGCCCGTGGCGTGCTTGCCCATCTGTGGTATCCTGATGGGCCTGGGCTATGCCCTGGCTCCTGCGGTCATGGGTGTTCCCGGCGCTGCCAGCGAGGGCTTCGCTTACGTGCTGGGCTTCTTCCTGATTAAGGCCGGCGCCGCCCTGATCGACAACATGGCAATCCTGTTCTGCATTGGTGTGGCCGTGGGCCTGGCCAAGGAGAACAACGGCACCGCAGGCCTGGCAGGTCTGGTTTCCTGGCTGATGATCACCACTCTGCTGAACCCCGGCACCGTGGGCGTCATCGCACCCAAGCTGATCGCTTCCGAGACCAACGCCGTGGCCTTCTCCAAGATCGCCAACCCCTTCACCGGCATCCTGGCCGGTATCATCGGCGCTGTGTGCTACAATAAGTTCAAGGACACCAAGCTGCCCGATGTGCTGGCCTTCTTCTCCGGCAAGCGCTCCGTTTCCATCGTCACCGCCGTGGTTTCCATCGTGGTCTCCGCAGTTCTGCTGTTCGTGTGGCCCGTGGTCTTCGGTGTGCTGGTTGCCATCGGTAAGGCCATCGTCAGCCTGGACGCTGTGGGCGCCGGTATCTACGCGTTCCTGAACCGTCTGCTGATCCCCACCGGCCTGCATCACGCTCTGAACAACGTGTTCTGGTTCGATACCATCGGCCTGGGCGACCTGACCGCTTACTGGGGCGCCAAGACCTCCGCTGACGTGGGCTGGTCCGTTGGTATGTACATGGCCGGCTTCTTCCCCTGCATGATGTTCGGTATCCCCGGCGCCGCTCTGGCCATGATCCAGACCGCCAAGACCAGCAAGCGCAAGGCTACCATCGGTATCGTTGGCTCCGCTGCTCTGTGTGCCTTCATCTGCGGCGTCACCGAGCCCTTCGAGTTCGCCTTCATGTTCCTGGCCTTCCCCCTGTACATTGTCTACGCCCTGCTGTACGGCATCTTCACCACCATTTCCGTGGCTCTGGGCTTCCGCGCCGGCTTCTGCTTCTCCGCGGGCGCCACTGACCTGCTGTTCTCCGCTTCCCTCCCCGCCGCTGCCAAGACCTGGCTGATCCTGCCCCTGGGCATCGCTGCTTTCGTGGTGTTCTACTTGGTGTTCCTGTTCGCCATCAAGAAGTGGGATCTGAAGACCCCCGGCCGTGAGGACGACCAGGACGGCGAGATGAAGATCGAGCTGGCCAACAATGACTTCACCGCCATGGCCCAGATCATTCTGGAAGGCGTGGGCGGCAAGGAGAACGTTGCCTCCATCGACCACTGCATCACCCGTCTGAGACTGGAGGTCAAGGACCGTCTGCAGGTGGATGAGAAGAAGATCAAGTCCTCCGGCGCCGCGGGCGTCATCCGTCCGGGCAAGACCTCTGTCCAGGTCATCATCGGACCCAAGGTCCAGTTCGTCTACGACGAGTTCAAGAAGCTGGCCCAGTAAGATCCCTTCCGTTATTGCAGCCGCGGCCCACGCGGCGTGAGATAACAAAGCCGCTGCCCCAGGGGTTTCCCCTGGGGCAGTTTTCATGCGGGCGGCGGGGTGGGAGCCGCTCTTTTTGGAGGGTGCTATAATTTATCTTCCTTTTTTATGAAAAACCATTGTCTTTCCCCATGGGATGCGGTATAATCATAACGAAATAAATGCGAAGGAGCGTTCTTATGTTCATCACCAATGATATCAAGTACCTTGGCGTCAACGACCATCGGGTGGACCTGTTTGAGGGCCAGTATGTGGTCCCCAATGGCATGGCCTACAATTCCTACGCAATTCTGGACGACAAGATTGCCATTATGGACACGGTGGACCAGCACTTCACCCATGAATGGCTGGACAATATTCAGAAAACCCTGGGCAGCCGGAACCCGGACTACCTGGTGGTGCAGCACATGGAGCCGGACCACTCCGCTAACGTGGCCAATTTCCTGAAGGTCTATCCCCAGGCCAAGGTGGTTTCCTCCGCCAAAGCCTTCGTGATGATGAAGCATTTCTTCGGGGATGACTACGCCGACCGCCGGGTGGTGGTGGGCGAGGGCGATACGCTGTGCCTGGGCCGTCACACCCTGACCTTCGTCACCGCGCCCATGGTCCACTGGCCCGAGGTCATCGTGACCTATGATTCCTGCGACAAGGTGCTCTTCTCCGCCGACGGCTTCGGCAAGTTCGGTGCTCTGGATGCTCAGGAGGACTGGGCCTGCGAGGCCCGCCGGTACTACATCGGCATCGTGGGCAAGTACGGCCCCCAGGTGCAGGCTCTGCTGAAGAAGGCTGCCGCTCTGGACATCGCCGCCATCTGCCCCCTCCATGGCCCCGTGCTCACCGAGAATCTGGGCTATTACATCAATCTGTATGACATCTGGTCCAGCTACCGGGTGGAGAGCGAGGGCGTGGTCATCGCCTACACCTCCGTCTACGGCCACACCAAGGCTGCCGTGGAGCTGCTGGCCCAGAAGCTCCAGGCCAAGGGCTGCCCCAAGGTTGTGCTCCATGACCTTGCCCGCACCGACATGGCCGAAGCCGTGGAGGATGCCTTCCGCTACGGCAAGCTGGTGCTGGCTACCACCACCTACAACGCTGATGTGTTCCCCTTCATGAAGGAGTTCATCCACCATCTCACCGAGCGGAACTACCAGAACCGGACCATCGGCCTGATGGAAAACGGCTCCTGGGCGCCTCTGGCTGCCAAGGTCATGCGCTCCATGCTGGAAGGCAGCAAGAACCTGACCTTCACCGATACCACCGTCCATATTCTCTCCGCGCTGAATGACGAAAGTAAGGCGCAGGTGGAGGCCCTGGCCCAGGAGCTGTGCAAGGACTACCTGGCCCAGCAGGATTCCACCGCCAACAAAAATGACCTGACCGCCCTGTTCAACATCGGCTACGGTCTGTATGTGGTCACCTCCAACGATGGCAGTAAGGACAACGGCCTCATCGTCAATACCGTTTCCCAGGTGACCAACACCCCCAACCGGGTGGCGGTGACCATCAACAAGCAGAATTATTCCCACCACGTCATCAAGCAGAGCGGCGTGATGAATGTGAACTGCCTGGATGTGTCCGCTCCCTTCTCCGTGTTCCAGAACTTCGGCTTCCAGAGCGGCCGCACCGCGGACAAGTTCGCCGGGATCGAGGAGCTGCGCTCCGACAACGGCCTGCGGTTCCTGCCCCGGTACATCAACTCCTTCATGAGCCTGAAGGTGGAGAACTATGTGGATCTGGGCACCCACGGCATGTTCATCTGCTCCGTCACCGAGGCCCGGGTCATCGGGAACAAGGAAACCATGACCTACACCTATTACCAGAAGAACGTGAAGCCCAAGCCTCAGGTGGAGGGCAAGAAGGGCTACGTCTGCAAGGTCTGCGGTTGGGTGTACGAGGGCGATACCCTGCCCGATGACATCGTCTGCCCCCTGTGCAAGCACGGCGCCGCGGATTTTGAACCCATCAAGTAATAAACCGTCAAAGGCTGCCTGTGTGGGCAGCCTTTGGTATTTTCTGTCCGTCCCGATGAAAGCGCTCCTGCCCCAACAACGCGCGCGGATAATCCCGCAGTTCATCCGGTATTGCGCAATGTGTTATCGGTTTGCATCGGTAACCCAGTAAATTGGTGTTTATACTACGCGTTTCAAATTTCCTGTCATTGCGAACCAGTCCGCAGACTGGTGTGGCAATCCCCCGGTTGAATGGTACCAGGTAGCGATTACCACCAAAAATCGCAGCATTTCCCGATCTGTAGGGCAATTGTCGATACATTTCCTCTCTAACCGGGGGATTGCCACGCCAGTGTGCGCACTGGCTCGCAATGACAGCATATCTTTACAAACAACAATTTTCCGGACGATTGCGTGGAGGCGATACGCGCGGTTCGGGGCTTCCAATCCTTTCGTGAGGGGAAAAGTGCCCGGACAAAACTGCCAAGTGCGGCTTTCAGAGGCTCCATGTGATTTGTGACAAAAGGAATCAGAAATATTCGTAGAATGAGCTGTTTTGCTCATTGATTTCTCCGGCAAATGATGTATAATAAGGACGCAAGCAAAACCGAAACCAAACCTTTATAAAGGAGAATGCGAAAATGAAGAAGATTATCGCGATGCTTCTGGTGCTGACCATGGTGCTCGCCTTCGCCGGCTGCGCCGGTTCCAAGGCTATGACCCACGAGCAGTATGTGGCTGCCGAGATGCAGGCCCAGGTCACTGTGGAGACCTATGTCCAGGCGCATCAGTCCTGGTGGGACAACAAGGTCACTGTGTACTGCCAGAGCCCTGACGGTGCTTACTTCCTGTATGAGCTTGCCTGCTCCGAAGAGGATGCCGCGAAGCTGACTCCCGGCACCAAGATCCGGGTTACCGGCAATAAGGGCGAGTGGGCCGGCGAAGTGGAGATCATGGACGGCACCTTTGAGTTCGTGAAGGGCGACAGCTTTGTGGCCGAAGCTCTGGATGTGACCGCTCTGCTGGGCTCCGAGGAAATGATCGCCCACCAGAACGAGTTTGTGGCGTTCAAGGGCATGACTGTGGAGGCCATTGAGTACAAGAACGGCGAGCCCGGCGACGACATCTATGTCACCCTGGGTAAGGACGGCGGCAGCTACAGCTTCTGCGTGGAGCGGTACCTGACCGGGCCCGAGACCGATGTCTACACCACCGTGGGCGCTCTGAATGTGGGCGACACCGTGGACGTGGAGGGCTTCCTGTACTGGTACGAGGGCATGAACCCCCACATCACCGCCATCAGCGTTGTTGGCTGATTGAACCGATTCCATACCCCCAAACCGCCGCCCGCCAGGGCGGCGGTTTTCCTGTTTTGAACATACCGACAAATTGGTGTTTGAAGATTTCAAACGCACTTCGTTCTTACTGTAGGGGAGCCAT
>CALYTB010000029.1 GCA_945486035.1 uncultured Clostridia bacterium | reverse complement strand
TTTCCAATATCTTGTGTCTTGCTTACTAAAGCCGATAACCTAAATTGGTGTTTGTCGCTTTGCTCCAGTAGACAGTTGACAGTGGAAAGTGGACAGTTGTGGTATCCCCTTCGGGGATTGTTTGATATAATTGCGATGACAATTATCGCCAATTATTCCGAAAATCGTAATATTTGCGGACTCTATATTTAAAATTGTCCCGAAGGGACTCCATAACTGTCCACTGTCAACTGTCCACTGTCAACTCGGGCGACAGCCCGACAAACACCAATTTACCGAGCAGCTGAGCAAAACCGATAAGCACATTGTAAAATGTTGTTCGCCGCGTGCATCCGGCAGCTTCAACCGTGTTTCCGGCAAAGCTCTACGGCGGTTTGGGTTAAAAATGCGCAGGTTCTTCTTGGAAAATCGGAGGACAAGCGGATTGCTTTTGCGCTGATCGGTGGTACAATGATAAGAAAGAAACCGCCCGGCTGTTAAGTCTGCCGGGCGGGGGTTAGGGGGAGAGGTGTTTGCCGTGGTGAAAAAGATCATTCTGGTTTTCAAAACCCATTTTGATATCGGGTTTACGGATCTGGCATCCAATGTGATTCGCGGTTACGGAAGCGACATGCTGCGGGAGGTGATCCGCACCTGCAATGCCACCAAAGATTTGGGAGCGCTTCGCTATGTGTGGACCATGCCCGCCTGGCCCCTGTGGTATATCTGCGGCCACTGCGACGAGGAACTGAAACCGAAGCTGGACCGGCTGATTGACCGGGGGCAGATTGTGTGGCACAGCCTGCCCTTTACGACCCACACCGATTTTTCCGTCCCCGACGAGTATATGCAGGCGCTGCGGTATTCCCGGGAGCTGGCCCAAAGGTATCACAAGCCGATTCCCGTTTCCGCGAAGATGACCGACGTGCCCGGCCACGGCTGGATGCTGCCGGAGCTGCTCAGCGAAGCGGGAATCCGGTTCCTCCACTTAGGCTGCAACGAGTTTGCAACCCCGCCCCAGGTGCCGGAGCTGTTCTTCTGGGAGAGCCCCGGAGGCGGCAGGGTGCTAACCATGTACAGCCGGGGCGGCTACGGAACCGGGCTGCTCCCGCCCAAGGACTGGCCCTACCCGGTCTGGATGGCGCTGATGCACACCAACGACAACTCGGGACCTCACAGCGCGGAGCGTCTCCGGGAGCTGGCCCGGAAGGCCCGGCAGGCCTGCCCGGAGGCGGAGATTGTCTGCGGGAGTATGGATGATTTTTACCGGGAGTTGGCCCAATGCGACCTGTCGGGTCTGCCCGTTGTGACGGGAGATCTGGCGGATACGTGGATTCACGGGGTGGGGTCCTATCCCCGGGAGGTCAGCCTGATTCGTGGCTGCCGGGAGCGGGCCAAGCGGATTCACAGCGCCTGCTTTGAGGCATTTTGCCGGGGAGAGCCCCGGAATCCCGCCCTGGAGGAGCTCTGGAAACGGTATTATGAGCAGACCGCGCTGTTCTGCGAACACACCTGGGGCGCGGATGTGAAAACCTGGCTGGGGCCTGACCGGGTCTACGAGAAGGGGGATTTCCTGGCGGAAAAGACACTTAAGCGCTATCGGTTTATGGAGGCATCCTGGGCGGAACAGTCCGCCCGGGCGGAGCAGGCGGAGCAGGCGCTTGACCGGATCGAGGCGCTGGTTCCTCCGGAAAAGCTGCCGGAAAGCCGGGGGTGCTCCCTGAAAACCCGGCGGGAGGACGGA
Source organism: uncultured Clostridia bacterium (assembly GCA_945486035.1). GTDB lineage: Bacteria > Bacillota > Clostridia > Oscillospirales > Oscillospiraceae > Faecousia. Next base: position 16,563 of record CALYTB010000029.1, on the reverse strand, counting down.
CTGCTGGTTGTGGAAGGGGGCCGCTATACGCTCCGGTTCCATCCGGAAACCGGCAGGATAGAGGCGCTTTTTGACAACGCTCTGTCCGCGCCGCTTCTGCAGGCGGGGCAGGAGGGGGCCCTCTGCTACCGCTACGACCGCTACGGAATCCAGGACATCACCGAATTTCTCCGCGGCTATGCCTATCGGTTCTCTACCTGGGGAATTCAGGACTACGGCCGGGAGAATTATCCCGAATGTCGCCACGAAACCTGTTACCCCGCCTTTGCCGGGTATTCGCTTTCCGATGATACCCTGACACTGCGCTATTGCCCGGGGGAAAGCCGCCGCAGCTACGGAGACTGCGCCGAGGCGCTGCTGAGGCTTCAATTCAGGGAGGAGGACCTCCTGGCGGAGCTGATCCTGGACGGCAAGGAAGCAACTCCCTTCGTGGAGTCCGGCAGTCTGGTGCTGCCCTTTGCCGGGAAGGCGGAGTACCGCATCGGCAAGCCCGGCGGGGTAGTGAATCCCGCAACCGATATTGTGGAGGGGGCCAACCACGCCATGTTCAATCTGGAGCGGGAGGTCACGATCCTGGGGGAAAGGGCGAATCTGTGTGTCTGCTCCCTGGACGCGCCTCTGTTCGGCATCGGCACCCCCGGCGTATACGAGTATCACAGGCAGTACGGGGGGGAACGCTCGGCGGTGCTGTATTTCAATCTATTCAACAATATGTGGGGGACCAATTTCCCCCAGTGGATTTCCGGTTCCTTCACCTACCGGTTTGTTCTCCGGGGATTCGGCCCGGAGGAGGCCGCAAAGGCGACCGTTTGGGCCTCCCGGCTTACCCGGGGCACCACCCGCGGCATTCCCGAGGGGATGGAGCTGACCTATGCCGCGGAGGAAGAGGGCGTATTCTACGCGGCCCTGCGAGACCTCACCGGCGTGGCCCGGGACAGCATGTTTTCCGTACCCGGCGCCGACCTGACACCCGTGGATCTTTTCCGCAGGCCACAGGGGACAGCTGCTGCCGACTCGGTTCATTTCCGTGTCCGACCCTTCGGAACGCACCTGTTTGCCCTCCACAGGAGGGGCGGATGACAATTATTCGGAGGAATTTGGAAAAATATATCAGGAGAATGCCCAAAAAACTTGACAACTGTTGTATCCTTGATAAAATACAACTAAGAAGAGAGCGCTTCTTTGTTTTAATGGAACGGGGACAATTGAATGGAAGAAAAAGGAACGCCGGTGAATCAGTCGGCGGAGAAACTGCTGCTCATTATTGAATATTTGGCCCAGGCCAGAACTCCGAAGCGACTGCTTGATATTTCCAGTGATCTGAAGATTAATAAGAGTACACTTCTGCGTTTCCTGCTGACACTGCAGAATCATGGATACGTTGCCCAGGATGAATATACGGCCCGCTACAGCCTTACGTACAAAATATGCACCATTGCCAGCAGGGTAAAGGACAGCATTGATATCCGGGAGCTGTGCACCCCCGCAATGCACAAGATATCCGCCGCCTTTGGGGAATCGGTGTCGCTGGCCATTGAGCAGAATCAGAAGGCGGTCTATATTGAAATCGTAGAAGGCCCCGAGCTGATGCTGCGGACGATGCAGCGGATCGGGAAAGTCGCGCCGCTTTACTGTACAGGCATTGGTAAGCTGTTCCTGCTCAATTTCTCCGATAAGGAATTGGAGGAGTACGCGGCTAAGGAAAAAATGACAAAATTTACGGAAAACACAATTACGGATCTGGAAGCATTGAAAGCGGAGCTGGCCAGGGTGCGTGAGGATGGATATGCCTTTGATAATGAAGAGTGTGAAATCGGCGCCCGCTGCATCGCAATGCCGATCCGGGATGTGACCGGACGGGTTATCGCCGGTATCAGCGCCACCGGACCGACCATGCGCATGACGGACGCGCATATTCAGGAGAACCTTCCTGTAATCACCCGGGCTACCCAGGAGCTATCCCAGAGAATGGGATATCAGCCGGATCACGATTTGGGTGAGGCTGGAAAATAATACAATCCTATGTTTCAAGCGGCCACAGAGCATTCCCATGGGAGTACTTCTGTGGCCGCTTTGTTTTGCGGTCATACCGCGAAGCCCGAGTGTATGTCCACGCCGAAGGGGACAGTGTGTTTGCGGATAAGGATTTGACAAAGAAAAACGGTAAATTGTTGTTTGTAAGAATGTTTCCCAAATTACCTGTCATTGCGAACCAGTCCGCAGACTGGTGTGGCAATCCCCCGGTTAGAGGGATAATGTATCGACAATTGCCCTACAGGACGGGGAACATTGCGATTTTTGGTGGTAATTGTTACCCGGTTCCATTCAACGGGGGGATTGCCACGCCAGCGTGCGCGCTGGTTCGCAATGACAGGTAATCGGGGCATAATCCGACAAACAACAATTTACGGGGTGCTGGCTAAAGCTGATCCGCTTAATTCAATTATCTGATGGTGAGGTGAACATTCAAGAAAGACGAAATTCGAGATAATGTGACATATTGCACAAATTACCGGAGTGAATCATATCACAATCGCGCTATTGATTTTTCGGATTGCCTCAGATATAATACAGGTATCAAGAAGTGAAATCAAATTTCATTAAATGAAATGAACACGGACGGAGAAAGAAACGCTCTCTTCTCTTATATTTCGGGCAATGCAGCGGATCCCGTGAGTCCTGCCCAATTCACGGTCATCTTACTTCAAAAACAGTAGGTGTATTCGGGTTCAAAAGGAAATGAGTTCATAATTGTCATTTACTGCCTACTGTTGCGAAGTAAGAATTTTCAACCAAATATAAATGAAATGCAGTTTCAAAAAATGAAACTCATAATCAGGAAATGGAGGCGTGATAATGGAGAGAAAATACTGGTATCAGAAACAGCTGCGCATGGTTCAGACGGTTCTGCGTGAGCCGGACATTGTGAATTATGATGCGAAAGGCGTTGTAAAGTTCCTGAAGGACATGAACGCCAACAGCATCATTGTCAATGCCGGCGGCATTGTGGATTTCTTCCACACCGGCCTGGAGGGAACAAACGTCAACCCCTTCATGACCAATGAGGATATGCTGGGCGACCTGATCCGGGAATGTCACAAGGAAAATATCACGGTGATCTGCCGCATTGACTTCCGGGGCGCCGAGCGCCATTTCTACCGATCCCATCCGGATTGGTTCGCCGTGGATGAAACCGGGGAGCCCATCCATATGGGTCGGGTGATTGTTTCCGACACCGATATTTACACCCCTTGCTACAACAGCCGGTACATGAATGAGCATGCCCAGGAATTCCTTGACGCGCTGTTTACCAAGTACGACTGTGACGGAATTTGGGAAAACGCGGTCAGTGTTCCCGCGGGCGTGTGCTACTGCGAGAGATGCCGAACCCGTTACCGCAAGGAAATGGGCAAGGAGCTGCCGACCTCCAAGGAAATTCAGGATCCCGCCGTTTACGAGGAGTACCGCCAGTGGAAATACAAATGCGCAGACGAGCATATTGCCGGTCTGCGGGCCACGGTGAAGAAGTACGGCGAGGATAAGGCCTTTGCCGCTGAGATTTTCGGTTTCCAGCATCTTATGGACCGCAGCCAAATCTGTGTTGTGGATCTTCCCATGGGAAAGAAGAACTTTGATTTCTTCGTGACACCCGCCTTTGTCTCTCAGCAGGGGAATCCCGGGCATTACCCCTCCGGGCTGCTTCTGGGTGGTTCGCTGGTCAAGTACATGAAGATGATCAGCCCGGATAAGCAGGCGGTCCATCTTTTCGGAACCAACGGCGGCTCCATCCGCTATGTCCGGGATCCCGAGGTGGAGAACAAGGTCTGGATTTGGGAGTCCGCAGCGGCAGGCGGCGGCTTCTGGGACAACCTTTTTAACGGACAGCATCCCGGCGCCACCCACGATACCCGGGCGGCATACCTGGCCAAGCCGGTCTACGATTTCCTGCTGGCCAATGAAGAACTGTTGGAGGAGAATTTCCCGGTTGCCGATGTGGGCCTGTACACCTCCAAGGCAACGCTGGATGTGATGTCCCACAGCGATCCGGCAAAGGATCGGGTTGTTTTGGGCCTGAGGGGTACCGAGAAAATTCTCGCCGAAAAGCATATTCAGTTCGTACATCTTCCCAGCGTCATCGTGACGCCCGAGGTGCTGAAGCGGTTTAAGGCGATTGTGCTGCCGAACATGAGCTGCCTGTCCGATGCCGAGGTAGAAATGCTCCGCCAGTACGTGGCCGAGGGAGGCAATATCATCAGCACCTACGAAACCTCCGCCTACGACGAAAACGGAAAGAAGCGGCCCAACCTGGCCCTGGCGGATGTTTTCGGCGTGTCCTCCACCGGCATGAGCCTGGACACCTCCCTGGACTCCTACCAGCTGATTCGGATGCCCGAACATCCACTGATGAAGGGGATTGCGAATACAGAGCTGCTGGGAAGCTGCGAGAGAACCTTACTGGTTAACGCTGCTGAGGGCGCCGAGAGCGTAACCACCTTTATTCCCGTTATCAAGAATCAGCCACCCGAGAAGGCCTGGATTCGTGATATGCGCACGGACTATCCTGTGGCAGCGGTGAACCATTATGGCAAGGGAACGTCTGTTTACTTCGCCAATATGCTTGCCAGGGGACTGCATACCTACGCGCATGACGATTTTGTCCAGTTGTTCAGCAATGCGCTGGATATGGTTCTGGCAGATCCCGTTGTGGAAACCGATGCTCCCGCCAGCGTCCACGTTCAGGTGATCGAGGTCAAGGACGGTCTCATGGTTTCGCTGATTAACCACACCGGCACGACTTACCGGCCCATCCACGAGCTGGTGCCGGTTCACGATATCACGCTGACGGTCAAGGCCTCCGCTGTGGAAACAAGGGTTCTCTACGATCCCTGCGGCGGCGTTTCCACGTCGTTATCTGATGGGGGAGTAACCATCCGAGTTCCGAAGCTGGACGAGTTTGTCAGTGTCTATCTCAAGACAAAATAAAAGACTATGGAAGTGCGGCATCTAAGCCGCTGGGCGACCCATATTTGCCGTGTTTAGGCGGTAACCATCCATGTGCTTATTCCGGAGAACCGGAAAAAATAATATAAAGGAGAAAACATGATGAAAAAGAAACTGGTCGCATTGGCTCTTTCCGTTCTGATGGTGCTTTCCGTCTTTGCCGGATGCGGTTCCGGCGCCACGGAACCCATATCCGCAGACCCCAATAATACGAAGCCCGCCTCCGACGGTGCCTCTTCTGCGGAAACCGGCGGGCAGGCGCTGCCCTCCAGCGCGGACCGCACCGATGTGGTGATTGCTGTCGCACAGGAGCCCACTGGCTTCTTCTGCCAGGACAAGGACATCACTACCAATCAGGCCAAGGACAGCCCCGTCTTGTTTAACATCTATGAGAACCTGGTGTGGCTGGACGAGAACGGCGTTTGCCAGCCCTGGGTTGCCACCGAGTGGTCCATGTCGGAGGACGGCCTGACCTACGATTTTACCATCCGCGACGATGTTACCTTCAGCAACGGCGATAAGCTGACTGCTGAGGACGTTGCCTTCACCGCCAATCTCTGCCTGGAGAAGAACCCCACGCTGGCGGGCAACCTGCTGATTAACCTGGAAAAGGCGGAAGCCCTGGACGATACCCATGTCCGCTTCACCCTGAAGGCCCCCTTCGGCGCCTTTGTTACCGAAATGTCCACCCGCGCGGTATTCCTGATCAACAAGCGCTACTATGAGGAAGTTGGTCCCGCCGGCTATAACGAGAATCCTGTGGGCACCGGAGCTTATACCCTGGAATCCCGGGTCAGCGGCCAGGAGATCGTTCTGAAGGCCAGAGATGACTACTGGGGCGGCAAGCCTGCCATCGAAACCATTACCATTCGTCCCATCAGCAACGTGGCCACCCAGTTTATCTCCCTGAAGACCGGTGACATTGATGTCATTAACATTGCGGACGTGGCTTCCTGCAAGGAGCTTGCTCCCGATGATATCGCGACCTGGTTCTCCGCTCCCTCCGCGGCCCGTATGGTTATGACCTTCAATGACACTCCGGGCGGCAGCCGTCCCTGCAACGACAAGAACCTGCGTCTGGCGATTATGAATGCCATTAACAAGGACGATATCCTTTATGCCTGCGCTGACGGCGAGGGCTATCCTCTGGACATCGAGGCTCCCAGCGGCTACTCCGGATGCCCTGACGCGGGAAGCGTTCCCGTCATTACGCAGGACATTGAGAAGGCCAAGGAGTATCTGGCTGCCTCCTCCTACAACGGCGCGGAACCCATCAAGATTCTCTGCCTGGCCGGCACCGCTCAGGAAACCGCCGCTCAGGTCATTCAGGGTGCTCTGTATGAGATCGGTCTGACCAATGTGGAAGTGGTTGCTACCGACACCGGTAATTTCTACGCCGCGCAGACCTCCGGCGACTATGATTTCACGATCGCGGTTACCTCTTCCTCCCTGAACGACATTTCCTCTCTGAACACCCAGTACAAGACCCAGGGCACCATGGGCCCGAGATACACCAGAGCGGAAGAGCTGCACCAGCTGTGCCTGGACGCGGACGTGGAAACCGATCCTCAGGTCAGAAAGGACATCTGGGCGAAGATCCTGACCATCTCCATCGAGGAAGGCTACGGCATGGGCCTGTACAGCGCGAACTCTGTGATGGCACTGAACAAGAACCTGGAAGGCGTTACGCTGAACCCCAACAATGCATGGAGAGTCATGAGTTGGAGCTGGAAGTAACCGAAACCATATAAGACGCTTTATAGTAACTGTATGCCGGGGAAACCCGGCATACAGTATCCTCCGGCAGATCAGAAAGTGAATCAGCCCTGCCGGAGTCCTGCGAAAGGAGAACCTGATGATAAAGTATACTTTGCGGCGGCTGCTGCTCATGATTCCGGTTATTTTGGGCATTACCTTCCTGGTGTTCTTTATCCTGCTCGCCTCCCCCGGAAATGTGGCACAAATGGTTCTGGGGCCGGAGGCAACGGCGGAGGATATCGCCATGAAGGAACATGACCTGGGCCTGGATCAGCCGATTGTGGTTCAGTATATCAAATACATGTGGAATGCGCTCCACGGTGATTTCGGCACCTCCTGGTTCCAGAACTTCAACGTTATGGAGGAGTTTTCCCACCGGATTCCCTATACCCTGTCGCTGGGCTTCCTGGCCATCGGCTGGGCTTGCGTGCTGGGAATTCCCATTGGTATTATTGCGGCGGTCCGTCACAATCATATGACGGACTATGTGGTTACCTTCTTCTCCCTGCTTTTGAGTTCGGCGCCTGCCTTTTGGCTCGGCATGATGTATCAGCTTTTCTTCGCTCAGAAGCTTGGCTGGCTTCCCGCGTCCGGTGTAGGAAGCTTCAAATATTACATTCTTCCCTCCCTTTCCTTGGGTGGCGGCATCCTGGCCAGCAACGCCAGAACCACCCGCACCTGGCTGCTGGATGTCATTCGTTCCGACTATGTGCGTACTGCCCGGGCTAAGGGTAATAAAGAGAGCACGGTCATTGTGAAGCACGCGCTGCGCAATTCTCTGCTTCCTGTGATTACACAGATCGGTGTGTCCTTTTCTATCATCATGGGTGGTTCGGTTATTACAGAAACGGTTTACGCCTTCCCCGGTATCGGTTCTTTCCTGATTAACGCGGTGAAGACAAAGGATATTCCGATTGTTATGGCCTGTATCGTTGTGGTCGCTGTGATTGTCGGCCTGACCAACCTGGTGGTAGATCTGCTTTACGCTGTGGTTGACCCCCGCGTCCAGCTCGGCAGCAAGAAAGGTTGATGGATATGAAGAAAGAAAAAACAACCTCCTCTCCTCAGAAGAAAAAGAGTCAGGCACAGCTGATTCTCATTCGGTTTACAAAAAATAAGCTGGCGGTAATCGGTCTGATTGTTCTGGTTGCGCTGATGCTTACCTCTCTGACCGCACCGTTGTGGCTGGATTACTCAAAGGTGACCCACCAGAGCGTCCGGGAATCCTTTCAGACGCCCAACGCGGAGCACTGGTTCGGCACTGACCAGTTCGGCCGGGACCTGTTCGCGCGGGTGATCTACGGAGGCCGGATTTCCCTGTTCGCTGGGCTGGTCACCATCGGCATCGCGTTCCTGCTGGGCATCATTTTAGGCGGTGCCGCGGGATTCTTCGGCGGAGCTGTGGACACCGTTATCATGCGCTTTACAGATATTCTTATGTCCGTTCCCGGAATTCTGCTTTCCATTTCCATTGTGGCCGCCCTTGGCCAGGGCCTGTTTAAAATGCTGATCGCGCTGTCTGTCAGCCTGATTCCCCGGCAGGCCAGGACCGTCCGCTCCGCGGTAATCACCATGCGCGGTCAGGAATTTGTGGAGGCTGCCAGAACGTACGGCTGCAGCAATTTCGGAATTTTGTTCCGGTACATCATTCCCAATGTCTTAGGTCCGCTGATCGTGGGCGTGATGATGGGCCTTGGCGGTGTGATCCTGCAGATTGCTTCTCTGGGCTATCTGGGCATCGGCATTGCGCCCCCCACTCCCGAATGGGGCACCATCATTTCCGAAAACCAGGCAAACATCATGTACCACATGTACCTGGGCATTATCCCGGGCCTGTTTATTATGATTGCGGTTCTGAGCCTGAACTTCGTCGGAGACGGCCTGCGTGACGCGCTTGACCCGAAGATGAAGAACTGAGGTGGCGTATGGAAAACTTACTGGAAATTAAAGATCTGTATGTAAATTACGAGACCGATGAATCCGTCGTTCACGCCCTGAATGGATTTACGCTGAATGTAAAAAAAGGGGAAACCCTTGGGTTGGTCGGCGAAACCGGCGCGGGCAAGACCACCATGTGTCTTTCCGTCCTGCGGCTGCTGCCCGAAGGCGTCAGCAAGGTGGAAGGCGGTTCTATTCAATATGACGGCAAGGATGTTCTGTCCATGAACAAGTCCGAGCTGCGTCAGATGCGGGGTGCGCAAATCTCAATGATTTTTCAGGATCCCATGACCAGCCTGAATCCTGTTATGCGCGTCGGCGACCAAATCAAGGAGGTATTGTCCCTGCACAATCCGGAGCTGTCGGACAAACAGAAGGATGAGCGTGTTGACGACATTCTGAAGCTTGTGGGCATTTCCCCGGACCGTAAGGACCAGTTCCCGCATCAATTTTCCGGTGGAATGAAGCAGCGTGTTGTGATTGCAATGGCCCTGGTTGCCGAGCCCCAGCTGCTCCTGGCCGATGAGCCCACCACGGCGCTGGATGTTACCATTCAGGCGCAGATTCTTGCCCTGATGAAGCAACTGAAGGAAAAATTTGACTCTTCTATGATTCTGATTACCCATGATCTGGGGATTGTGGCAGAGTTCTGCGATTCCGTAGCCATCGTCTATGCCGGAGAAGTGATTGAGACGGGAAGCATTGAGCAGGTATTTGAGCGAACCAAGAATCATCCCTATACGGAAGGCCTGTTCAACTGTATCCCCGACCTGACCAGTCACGCGGCCCGGCTGACCCCGATCCCCGGGTATATGGCGGATCCGACCAATTTGCCCACCGGCTGTAAATTCGCCGATCGCTGTGGACGCTGCATTGACAAATGCCGGCAGGCCGCTCCCGAGATGGTGGAAGTCGATCCCGGGCACTTCGTCAAATGCAATCAGATGGAAAAGGGAGGAAGCGGATTATGAGTGAGGTTCTGATTGAAACCAGAAATCTGAAAAAATACTTCCCCCACAAGCTGGGCCAGGTTCATGCCGTGGACGATGTATCCCTCCGGATCTGCGCGGGCCAGACCCTTGGCGTTGTTGGTGAGTCAGGCTGCGGAAAGTCCACTTTGGGCCGTGCAATTATCCGGCTGCATCAGCCAACCTCCGGGGAAGTTCTCTACAAGGGAGAAAACATCCTGAATCTGAAGGGCAGGGACTGGAGAAGGGTTCAGACACAGATGCAGATGATCTTCCAGGACCCGTATTCCTCCCTGAATCCTCGCATGAGCGTCAAGCAGCTGATTACCGAGCCCCTTCGTGTGAACCATGTGGCTGCCAACAAAGCGGAGCTGGAAGAACGTGTTCGTTCTACCATGGAGCTGTGCGGTTTACCTGACCGGTATGACAATGTGTATCCCCATGAGATGGACGGAGGCCGCAGACAGCGTGTGGGACTGGCCCGGGCCCTGGCGCTGAATCCGGAATTTATCGTCTGCGACGAGCCCGTTTCCGCCCTTGACGTTTCGATCCAGGCGCAGATTCTGAATCTACTGATGGATCTGCAGGAAAGCCGTAACCTGTCTTATATGTTCATTACCCATGACCTGTGCGTGGTTCGCCATATCAGCCACCAGATAATGGTCATGTACATGGGACAGGTGGTCGAGTACGCACCCACGGACGAGATCTTTGAGAATCATGCCCATCCCTATACGGCGGCCCTGCTTTCCGCCATCCCCACTACGGATCTGTCCCGCCGCAACCGTGAGCGCGTCGTACTGAAAGGAGAGGTTTCGAACCCCATCAACCCGAAACCCGGCTGCCGGTTCGCGCCTCGCTGCCCCTATGCCTCTGAAAAATGCAATGAGCCCCAGAATTTGACCGAGATTGCTCCGAATCATTTTGTGGCCTGCCACGAATGCGCGAAACAAGCAGGCGGCTGATCTGTCCCGCCTTTGGATGCTGTGTGAACAGACTGCAGAAATGGAAGATTCGCGGGATGAATTTCCACCATTCCCGAAGAAGCTTCCTGCCGATTTGCCGTGAAGGAGGAATACTATGCCAGACGTGAATCGCCTGAAAGGGATTGATCAGCTGAAAAGCTGTCTCAGGGAAAAAGAACAGCTGCTGGACGGTTCCAATGGATGCGGCCGCCCGTTTTATGGGGCCTGCTCCGGATTGGTCGGGCTCATCCTGACGGTTGAGTCGGTGCGCCTTCTTTTGGGCGGCATCTCCCTTTTCGCCATGGGAGAGATGCTGGTCGGATTGGCTTTCCTCTACGGCGCTTACGCGCTGCTGGTTCTCACCGGGCGCAACCTGGTGGCGGTTTCCGATCAACGGATCATCCAGCTGAAGCAGGGGGTTCTGAAAGCGAGGATTTCTGAAGTCCCCCTGTCGGAGATCGATAAAGCAACCCTGTTCAAGCACACGGTGATGTTTGGAAACAAGCATGCCGGCGAAATCAGAATCGTCCTGCGAAACGGGAAGTCGGTTGTCCTGCCGTTTCTGGCCAATGCGGAATATGTTCTGGAAACCATCGGAGAGGTTCTGCATCCCGATGAGGAAGAGCCCATGGCATGGATTCGGGAGGAGGCTGAAAAGCTGGAAGCGAACCCATAAAAAAGGATACAGTCCGGGGCGCACCATATTGCGTGGCCGCCTCCAAACACTGTTCCCATATTTCAACACGAAGGAGTGTAATAGCTTATGAAAATGAAAGCAGCTCAGGCAATGGTTCAGATCCTTGTAAAGGAGGGAATTACCAATGCCTTTGGTATTCCCGGGGCAGCCATTAACCCGGTATATCAGTATCTGAAGGATGCGCCCATTGACCATTTCACCATGCGTCATGAGGAAGCTTGTGTTCACGCCGCGGATGGCTATTACAGGGCAAAGCACGAGCCCGCCCTGGCAATCTGCTCTGCGGGACCTGGCGCGACCAACTTCGTTACCGGATTGTACACCGCGTTTATCGATTCGATGCCTGTTTTTTGTGTGGTTGGTCAGGCCAACACCACACAGCTGACCCAGGAGCCCTTCCAGTGCGTGGATATGCCCGCCATTGCCGGGACCGTGACGAAGAAGGCCTGGTGTGTTATGAAGCCGGAGGATCTGCCCGGGATTCTGAATGAGGCCTTCTATGTGATGCGGGAGGGCCGCCCCGGGCCTGTTCTCATTGAGTTCCCCCTTAACGTTCAGAACGCGGAGCTGGACTTTGACATTGAGCAATACGTTCCCAGGCAGATTCCGGTTCCCGCCCCGGATCCCGAGAAGATTCGTCAGGCGGTCTGCATGCTGAAGGAAAGCAAAAATCCGGTGATCATCATGGGCGGCGGCTGCTTCCTCAGCGAGTGCACGGACAAGGTGGTCGCGCTGGCGGAAAAATTGCAGACTCCCGTAATCACCACCTACATGGCCAAGGGCGGCATCCCGGAGGATCATCCCCTGAACGCCGGCCATGCGGGTATTCAGGTGGGTCAGCCCATCGGCAACCGCATTTTCCTGGACTCCGACCTGGTGCTGGCCATCGGAAACCGTTTCAGCGACCGCCATACGGGGGATCTGAAAACCTATATCGGTCAGCGAAAGTTTATTCACATCAACATCGCTCCCGCGCAGATCGGTCTGGTATTTGAGCCCACTCTGGGCATTGTGTCCGACGCGTCCCTGGCGGTGGATGCCCTGCTACGTGAGGTTGAGGCGCAGAATGTGGGTCCCATCAACCCGGAGCGGGCAAAAGTCCTGCCGGAGCTGCGCAAGGCTCTGGAGAGAAAGACCGACTATCCCGACAGTCCCATGATGCCCCACAGAGTGTTCCAGGAGGTCAATCAGGCCTTTGACGACGATACATACTACACGGCAGGCTGCGGCATTACGCAGATTTGGGGCGGTCAGCTGCAGAAAATCAACAAGCCCTGCAAATATCTGCCCAGTGGAGGAGCCGGCACCCTGGGCTATGAAATCCCGGCTGCCTTCGGCGTGAAGGTCGCAAAGCCAGAGCATCAGGCGGTGACCGTTGTGGGTGACTTCGGCCTGACTTTTATGGGGGAGGAGATCGCGGTGGCCACCGCGTTCAAAAAGCCCATCATTGTTGTTGTGGTGAACAATGCGTATCTCGGCCTGATTCGCCAGAATCAGAAGGGCTATGGCTTTGAATACGCTGTGGAGATGCCCTACAACCAGGACGGAACCATTGACTACGTCAAGCTGGGAGAGGCTTACGGCTGTGTCGCGGAGCGTGTGTTCAGCCCTGAAGAACTGAAGGCCGCGCTGGTGCGGGCAAAGGCCTCCACCATTGCCTCCGGACGTTGCTACCTGATCGATGCCATCTGCATCAAAACGCAGCTGTGTGACATGGGTGGCTCCATCGCCAACATCAAGAGCTGGGCTCCCGAGGAATAAGGGCAGCACGGTGCAAACAGCGGGGGTCCCCCAGAGAATCGTCACCGAAGCTCTGGGGGACGCCCCCCGGATTTGAAAGCAGGAGGATATTCATGAAAGATCCCATTCAAAAGTATTTCCAGGTCGGAACGATTCAATGGATGAGCTTTCCGCTCAGCGATCCCATGGATTCCCTGAAGGCTATTTGCCGGGATTCCTATTTTTCGGCCATAGAACTGAAGGGCTACGGCTCCCCTGAAAAAAATGCCCAGGCAAAGGCTTTGCTGGAGCAGAGTCACATGAAGGTATGCTACGGCGCGCAGCCGCGTCTGCTGGGGCCGAAGCTGAATCCCAACGCGCTGGACGAGGAGCAACGCAGCAAAGCGGAAGCAACGCTTCTGGAAGCCATTGACGAGGCTGCATATCTCGGCGCCAAGGGCATTGCGTTCCTTGCAGGGAAGTGGTCCCCGGAGCACAAGGAGGAGTGCTATCAGCAGCTGCTGAAAACTACCCGCGCTGTGTGCAGCTATGCGGAATCCAAAAACATGAACGTGGAGCTGGAAGTGTTCGACTTTGACATGGACAAGGCAGCCCTGATTGGCCCGGCGCCCCTTGCCGCGCGGTTTGCTGCGGATATGCGGACCAGTCACAGCAATTTTGGACTTCTGGTCGATTTGTCCCATTTCCCCACCACCTATGAAACCAGCCGTTTTGTGATTCAGACCCTGCGTCCGTATATCACCCACTTCCATTTTGGAAACGCTGTGGTGCGGAAGGGCTGCGACGGTTACGGCGATTTACATCCGCGTATGGGGTATCCCAACAGCGCCAACGATATCCCGGAGCTGGTGGACTATCTGCGCGTGCTGAAGGAGGAAGGCTTCTTCAATGCGGTAAATCCCTATGTGCTGTCCATGGAGGTAACCCTGCGCCCCGGGGAGGACGAGCTGATAGTGCTTGCCAACACGAAGCGCTGCCTTGACCGGGCCTGGGCGCTGCTGGAGGATTGACTATATTCGGAAAGGATCAAAAGAAAATGAAAATTGTTGTATTGGACGGCTACACCGAGAACCCGGGGGACCTGAGCTGGGATGCTCTTAAGCGCTACGGGGAGCTGACCGTATATGACCGTACCTCCTATGTGGAAGCTCCGATCATTCGTGAGCGTATCGGTGATGCGCAGATCGTTGTGACCAACAAAACGCCCATCACCAGGGATACCATCGATGCCTGCCCCAACATCCGGCTGATTGCCCTCCTGGCTACCGGATACAATGTTGTGGATTACACCTATGCCAAGCAGAAGGGTATTCCGGTTGTGAATGTCCCCACCTACGGAACCATGTCGGTAAGTCAGTTTTCCATTGCGCTGCTGCTGGAAATCTGTCACCATATCGGTCACCACAGCCAGTCCGTCCACGCGGGAAACTGGGCCAATAATGTGGACTGGTGCTACTGGGATTATCCGCTGATCGAGCTGGACGGAAAGACCATGGGAATTATCGGCTTTGGCCGGATTGGCCAAGCTGAGGGGCGGATTGCCAGGGCGCTGGGCATGCATGTCATCGCCTACGACATTCATCCCAACGAGTCCGGAAAGCAGATTGCCGAATATGTCTCCCTGGAGGAGCTGTACGCGCGTGCGGATGTGGTGAGCCTGCACTGCTTCCTGACCCCCGAAAACACAGGAATGATTAATCGGGATTCCATCGCCAAAATGAAGGACGGGGTAATCCTGATTAACAATTCTCGGGGACAGCTGCTGAATGAGCAGGATGTTGCCGACGCGCTGAACAGCGGCAAAATTGCCGCCGCGGGCCTGGACGTTGTGTATACCGAACCCATTCGTGAGGACAACCCGCTGCTCCGCGCGAAGAACTGCATCATTACGCCGCACATCTCCTGGGCACCCAAGGAGAGCCGGGAGCGCATCATGCAAATCACCGCCGACAATATCGGCGCGTTTCTGGCAGGAAAGCCTGTGAACGTGGTCAACCTGTAAAGCAATTCCCGGATGACCTCTCACGATAAAAGGAGTATCAAGTATGGACAACGCACATGTGAAGATCTGCAAGGTCCGTGTCCACCAGACATGCTGCCCCGTGGAGGATATCCCCACAAAGGTTCGGCAGGAATTTACCCACATTGAAAAGAACATTCGTCCGGGGATGCGGATTGCCATCACAGCCGGCAGCAGGGGCGTGGCAAACATCGCGTTGGTGATCAAGACCGTCGTGGAATGCCTGAAGGAAAGAGGCGCAAGCCCGTTCATTATCCCAGCGATGGGGAGTCATGGCGGCGCCACCGCGGAGGGCCAGCGTGCTGTGCTGGAGGGCTACGGCATCACGGAGGAGTACATCGGCGCGCCGATTTATTCGTCGCTGAGGGTGCAGAAGATTGATCACATTGACAAACCGGATCTGAATGTCTACATGGATCAGTACGCCTGGGAATCCGACGGTGTCATCGCAATCAACCGCGTCAAGGTACATACGGATTTTCATGGCGCTCATGAGAGTGGAATCGTGAAGATGCTTACCATTGGCTTGGGGAAGCATGCTCAGGCGCTTGCGGTACATCACTACGGCGCGAATGGTCTCAGGAATTATATTCCAATGGTCACCGAGCGGGTTATCCGCAGCGGAAAGGTGCTGGGCGCCATTGCCTTGCTGGAGGACGGCTATGATCACACGGCTGATGTGAAAGCGGCTCTTCCGGAGGAGATATTTGAGGTTGATCACGAATTCCTGGAAAGAAGTCGCTCCATGTTCGCACAGCTGCCTTTCCGGGAGATTGACTCCATGATTGTGGACAGGATGGGCAAGGAAATCAGCGGCACCGGAATGGATCCGAATGTGATCGGACGGATTCGGATCGATGGTCAGCAGGACGGGTTCCCCCATGTTAAGCGTTTGGCTGTCCTGGATCTGAGTGACGGAAGCCATGGAAACGGAATCGGTGTGGGACTTGCGGATATTGCCACCCGGAAGCTGGCCGGGAAGATTGACTGGAAGGTCACCAACGAAAACGTGATCACCAGCGGTTTCCTGTCCAGAGGCTTTCTGCCCATTGTGGCGGAAAATGACCGGCAGGCAGTAGCCCTGACAATGGCTACCTGCGGAATCCCCGTTACGGAGGATTTCAGACTGGTGCGAATCCGTGATACGCTCCATCTGTCCGAGGCCTATGTATCCCCGGCACTGATGAAGGAATTGACCGAAACGGGCCGGGGCGAACAGATCGGAGAATTCAGACCAATCGAATTTGACAGCCAGGGAAATATCACCCCGTTTTGAATACGGAAACAAAAAATGGGAATCGTCCAAACGCCAATGTCATTAAGTTAGTGGCATAGTTCCAGTGGTGGATAGCAAACAGAATGAGTGCAGCCGGCGACGGTTGCACTTTTTCTGTAAAAAGGGCATGGCAAGCAAGAAAAAATGAGATTGTTGGTTGAGGGTAGGCCGGAAGCTGAGAGTAAACACCGAAAATGTTT
>CALYTB010000028.1 GCA_945486035.1 uncultured Clostridia bacterium | reverse complement strand
CGAAATCTCCAAACACCAATTTATCAGTGTGCTTACGAAAGCCGATAACCTAAATACGAATTTGTGTGTGAGGACAGCAAAGGTATCTTCTTTTTTCAAAGACCATTACATGAAAGGAAATCCAGAATATGAAAGTGACATTCCAGATTGAGGGCGGAAATCCTGTCGTTGTCGAGTGCAGCGCGGGGGACAATCTGCTGGAGCTGGCCCGGCGTGCCAATGTGGCCATCGATGCGCCCTGCTCCGGCAACGGCTCCTGCGGCAAGTGCCGGGTCAAACTCCTGGAGGGGGACGTGGAGAGCGTGCCCAGCCGCCACATCTCCCCGGAGGAGTACGCCGAGGGCTGGCGGCTCAGCTGCAGCTGCCGCGTTACCGGGGACTGCACCGTGTTCGTGCCGGACATTGCCAGCGCCTACCAGTCCCGGATGAAGACCGCGGATCTGTCGAGCCCCAAGGAAATTGCCATTTTTGAGGAGTGCCAGCAGAAGCTGCGCCAAAGCGGCATTGAATTTACCAACAATTTCCGCTCCGTGGTGCTTTCTCTCCCGGAGCCCAGCCTGGACGATACCATGCCGGATATCGAGCGCCTGACCTGGGCCGTTGAGGAGGCTCTGGGGGTCGGGCACGTTCAGGTTCCCTTCCCCGTGATGGTGCGGCTGGCTTCCACATTGCGGGAGCATAACTTCACCGTCTGCCTCAAGGGCGAGCTGCAGGGGGACACCTTCCGCTGCATGGAAATCTGCGGCCCGGAGGATACCGCCATTGTGGCCTGCGCCATCGACATCGGCACCACCACCGTGACCATGGTGCTGACCGACCTCACAACCGGGAAGCTGCTGGCCAAGGGCTCCTCCGGCAACGGCCAGATCCGCTACGGCGCGGATGTCATCAACCGGATCATTGAGCAGGGCAAGCCCGGCGGAAAGAAGAAGCTCCAGGATGCCATTCTCAAGGAGACCCTGAACCCCATCATCGCCAATCTGTGCAAAGCCGCCGGGATTTCCGCCCGGAGCATTCTGCGCCTCAGCGTGGGCGCCAACACCACCATGAACCACCTGTTCGTGGGGGTGGATGCTTCCCCCGTGCGGATGGAGCCCTACATCCCCAGCTTCTTCGGCTGGGAGGGGCTGCTGGCCGGGGACTTAAAGCTGGTGGCAAACCCCCTGGCCCCCGTGATCATCGCCCCCAACATCGGCTCCTATGTGGGCGGCGACATCACCGCCGGCACCCTGGCCTCCGGCATCTGGGATCGGGACGAAATGAGCCTGTTTATTGATCTCGGCACCAACGGCGAGATCGTTTTCGGCAACCGGGATTTCCTCATGAGCTGCGCCTGCTCCGCGGGCCCCGCCTTTGAGGGCGGCGACATCTCCTGCGGAATGCGGGCCACCGACGGCGCGGTGGAGGCCTGTACTATTGATAAAGATACCATGGAGCCAACGCTGTCCATCATCGGAGACGAGGGTCAAAAGTGCGTGGGCATCTGCGGCAGCGGCATTATTGACATCATCTCGGAACTGTTCCGCTGCGGCATCATTAACGCCAAGGGCCTGTTTATCCGGGAGGGCGACCGGGTTCGCCGGGACAGCCACGGCATGGGCCGCTATGTGATTGCGGACAGTCACGAGAGCGAAACCGGCCGGGAGGTGTCCATCAATGAGGTGGATATCGATAACTTCATTCGGGCCAAGGGCGCTATCTTCTCTGCCATTGACACGCTGCTTAAATCCGTGGACATGACCCCGGAGTGCATCGACGATGTGTATGTGGCCGGCGGCATCGGCAGCGGCATCAACATGCGCAACGCCGTGAACATCGGCATGTTCCCGGACGTGGAGCTGGAAAAGTTCCACTACATCGGCAACTCCTCCCTCACCGGCGCCTACGCCATGGTGCTTTCCGACCAGGCCAACGCCAAATGCGCGGAGGTGGCCGCCAACATGACCTATCTGGAGCTTTCCACCTACCCCGGCTACATGGATTCCTTCGTGGCCGCCTGCTTCCTGCCCCATACCGACCGTAGCCTGTTCCCCAGCTGCGAGGCCGGACAGTAAGGAAGGGGAAAAGATGCTGGAAACAAGTCACCATATCGCGATCATCTGCTCCGACGAGGAAAAAGCGCTGGAATTCTATGTGGACAAGCTGGGCTTCCGGGTGGAAAAAAGCGTCTGGCGGGAGCAGCAGGGGGATTGGCTGCGGATGCTGCGGCTGGGGGACACGGTGATCGAGCTGTTCATCAAGCCGGGCGCTCCCCAGCGGCCCACCCGGCCG
The DNA here is from genome assembly GCA_945486035.1 of uncultured Clostridia bacterium. Lineage (GTDB taxonomy): Bacteria > Bacillota > Clostridia > Oscillospirales > Oscillospiraceae > Faecousia. The sequence continues at coordinate 16,243 of CALYTB010000028.1, read as the reverse complement.
GAAGCGCTGGGCCTGCGGCACCTGGCCTTCCGGGTGGAGGATGTGGAGCTGGCAGTGGACTGGCTGAACGGCATGGGCATCGAAACCGAGCCCGTGCGCAACGATCCCTTCAACGGAGGCAGATTTACCTTCTTCCACGACCCCGACGGCCTGCCCCTGGAAGTGCACGAGTAAAGAAGAGAGAAACGGACAAATTTGTGTTTGTCGCTGCGTGTCAAAGTTTCCTGTCATTGCGAGACCAGTCCGCTTAAGTGGTCGTGGCAATCCCCCGGATAGAGGGGGAACGTACCGAAAAGTACCCGGAAGAACGGAATTTACCTCAATTTTTGGTGGAAATCGTTACCCGGTTCCTTTCAACCGGGGGATTGCCACACCAGTGTGCGCTACTCTCTCGCAATGACAGGAAACTTGAAGGCGAAGCGACAAACACAAATTTGTATATGAGAGAATACAACAACCACACAAGAGGAAATAAAATGCAAGTTGAAAATCACAAGGAAGAAGTCCCTTTCGCCCATTATGAGGAGCTGTTCCGCAAGCTGAATCCCCAGGAGGCGGCGGAGCGTACCGGGGAATGCTGGGACGGCGAAAAATTCTGTGTTACCCTGCTGGGAACCCGGTATCGGATCACCCATCCCGGCTGCGGGATTCAGGCGGAGGACGGCGCGGTTCCGCCTCTGCCCACCCAGACCTTTTTGCTTCGCTACCTGCTGGAGAGCAAAAAAACTCCCTGGCAGGGCACCTGGAAAACCTTCCGGGAAATGCCCTGGGGGGAGATGTACATAAAGCCCTACACCGGGAGAGTGCTGACCCGGGCGGCCTTCACCTTCGGAACCCGGGTGGCCGCCTTCCGGGCCGCCTGCGAGAAGCTGGGGGGCCTGCCCCTCCCCAACGGCGACGCGGGGTACGAATTCACTCTGGTGGGGGACTACCGGATGCGCATCCTGGTCTGGGAGGGGGACGAGGAATTCCAGCCCAACGCCCAGGTGCTCTACTCCGACAATTTCGCCGCAGGCTTCGCCGCCGAGGACCGTGTGGTGGCGGGGGATATCCTGATTGGGGTAATTAAGAGCAGAATGTAAAACACAGCAATGGTTCGATAAATTGGTGTTTGTAAAGATATGCTGTCATTGCGAGCCAGTTCGCAAACTGGCGTGGCAATCCCCCGGTTGAATGGTACCAGGTAACGATTACCACAAAAAATCGCAGAGACTCCCATTTTTGGGTGCTTTTCGGTACATTTCCCCTCCAACTGGGGGATTGCCACGACCACTTAAGCGGACTGGTCTCGCAATGACAGAAAACTTTGAGGCAAAGCCGCTAAACACCAATTTGCCGCTGCGCGGGGATTGGGAACGGCAAAAGGGACTGTGAAAAGCCCGGGATTTCCGGGGTTTCACAGTCCCTTTTGATTGGATTGCGTAAATCAGAATACACGTCTCGCGGCGACGACCAGGCGGCCGTTGTCGCCCAGGGTGTATTCGCAGGTGGACAGCAGGAGCAGCTTATCACCGTACACCGGGGTGATGCCGGTGTCGTAGAAGGCCAGCTTCTTGCACTCGGCTACGTAATCGTTAAACTCCTTCTCGTCCTTGGCGTTCTCCATGACGTGGTAGCGGAAGCCCTCGCCCAGGTTGGCGGAGGTTTTGAACACGGAGAAGATCTCGTAGACATGGTACTCCGTCAGGGTGTCGAAGTAGATCAGCTTGTGATCCTTATAGAAGGATTCCTGCGTGTAGTTGTGCAGGGCGGCGAACATGCTGCCGTCCTTCATGGTGTGGCCGTAGATGGTAACGGTGTCGCTGGGGGTGTTCACGTCGCACTCCTCCCGGACGTACAGGCAGCCCCATTCGCTGTAGTTTTTGTCGAAGTCCCGCTTCAGGTAGAAGTTGGCTTCATAGGGGGTCTGCATCACGGGGTAGTCGATCTTGGTGCCGTCGATTTTAATCCAGCCGACCATATCGTTGTTCCGGGCGTACACATCCGCGTAGCCGGGAATCATGGTGGGCTCCGTGGGGGCGGTGGTGGCCTCCGTGGTGGGTTCGGTGGTGGGCGTGGAGGTGGGCTCCGTGGTGGGTGCGGAGGTGGGCTCCGTGGTGGACTGGGAGGCCAGCTGGCTCAGTTCATCAAACTGGTTGGCCTTCTCCCGGCCTTTGATAAAGTAGTTGACGATCTGAAAGGCGCTGAAGCAGAAAACCAGCAGCAGCACGCCGATCAGGACGTAGTATACAGGCTTTTTCATGGTAATTACCTCCGTTGGACAGTCATTCGGTATTTTCACGGGGCAGCGGGGGCGGCTTGGCCCTGCCCCATGGGATCAGCCGGTCATATAGGGCATTTTCATCAGATTCCGCATTTCATAGCAGCGCTGACCGTCTGCCGATTCTGAAGGAACGCAACATGTATATTATGATGAATCCGGCGGGATAAGTCAAGAGGAGAAAGCTCCGGGAGGGACAGGAAAATTCTTAAAGTTTTCTTACGAAGGGAAAGCGGCGGAGTCGGAGGGGGAGGTTAACCGGTGTTTAGGCGATCGGCTTGGAACAGCAAATTGGTGTTTGTCGGGCAGCCCCAAACAACAGAAAACCTTGTCATCCTGAGCGGAGCGAAGCGGAGTCGAAGGATCTTCGCACCAAATTAACCAGAAAGCGAAACGAAATGTGTAGATCCCTCGACTCCGCTTCGCTCCGCTCGGGATGACAACCTTGTCTAAACAAACACCAATTTGCCGATCCGATTTGTCAGGCGAATATGCGCACGCCGTTTCGCGGCGAAACGGAAATCCAGCATGGTTTGCGTGGAAGCGAATAAGCCCAGAACGAAGCCGGGGGCTCCGCTCTGGGCTTTATATGGCCTTCTTGTTCCGGAGTCTTTCCATCCTGACGGACAGGGTTTCCGATCCCTTTTCCGGAGACCTCTACTCCTTCCAGAGCAGGCTGCTGCCGTGGGCTTCTTTTTTCGCCCGGAAGAGGGCCTGGTCTGCCTGGGTCAGCAGCTCCTGGATGGACTCCTCCCCGTTCTGGGAAATGACGATGCCGCAGGAACAGCTGAGGCCGGATTCCGCGGAAAGCTCTTGACAGATGTTCCGGGCTTTGCGCACGATGGCATCCTGGGCGGAAATGCCCCGGAGGATCACCGCGAATTCGTCCCCGCCGTAACGGCAGAGAATGTCGTGGCTGCGGGTGTGGCGGCGCAGCAGTGCGGAGAATTGCCGCAGGGCATTGTCTCCGGCCTGGTGACCGTGAGAATCGTTGATTTTCTTCAGGTCGTCCAGGTCGAACAGGCATACCGCCGCGGGGAAATCCTCCCGGTGGAGGGCGGAAACCGCGGTGTGGAAGCCCCGGCGGTTGAGAAGTCCCGTGAGGTAGTCCCGGCAGGCCTCGTCCTGGAGAATCCGCTGGCGCTTCTGGTGGGAGGCTATGGTGTTCAGGGAGGCCACCCGCTTGCGCAGGCAGTGCAGGCACACCGAATCCCGGGGACGATAGGCAAAATCATCGGCGCCCAGGGACATGGCATCCTCCTCCAGGTCCAGGCCCGAGGCGGCAATGGCCAGCACGGGGATGTGCCAGGTGAGGGGATTCTGCCGGATGGCCCGCAGCACCTTGGAGGCACCCTGGTCCGGCAGGGTCATGCTGAGCAGCACGGTGGCGATGTCCTTGCTGTGGCCGTCGATGAGGGCGATGGCGCTTCGCAGATCGTCAGCGGTGTACACGGTGCATTGGGGGAAGCCCGTTTTCACAAGCTCCCGGAAGGCAGGGCTCTCGTCCACCACCAGAACGGCCCCTTCCGCGGTGGGCTCCAGGGCGGGCAGCGCGCTGCGGGGCTTGCGCCGGGGTTTCTGCTGGAGCAGAAGGGTTTCCATCCCCTCCGCGGGCATGGGCTTGCCCAGCAGGTAGCCCTGGGCATAGTCGCAGCCCAGCTCCCGCAGGCGGCTCAGCTGCTCCCGGGTTTCCACACCCTCGGCCACCACCTCCAGGTTCATCCAGCGGGCCAGGCCCACGATAAAGCGCAGAATGCCCTGATCCACGGGCTTGGCGGTTTCGTTGCGGATGAACTGCATGTCCAGCTTCAGCACATCCAGCTTCATCTGGTTGAGCATGTTCAGCGAGGAGTAGCCGCTGCCGAAATCGTCCATCTCGATGACGAAGCCCAGGGAGCGCAGCTGATCCACAACGGTGATAATCTGCGCCGGGCTTTCGGTGTAGGCGCTCTCGGTGATTTCCAGATGGAGCAGCCGGGGCTCCAGGTCATATTTGCGCAGCAGGCCCAGCAGCAGCTCCGGCAGGTTCGCTTGGCTGATGTCCGAGCGGGACACGTTGACGGAGATGGGAATGACCGGGTAGCCCTTATCCAGCCAGGCGCGCAGTGTGGCGGCCGCCTTGTCCCAGACGAACTGGTCGAGCCGGGTAATGAAGCCGTTTTTCTCAAACAGGGGGATGAACTCCCCCGGGGACAGGAAGCCCCACTGGGGATGAATCCAGCGCACCAGGGCCTCCGCCCCGGCCAGGGAATCGTCGTGGAGGCTGAATTTGGGTTGCAGGTACACGCTGAACTGCCCCTGGGCCAGGGCATCCTCCATGATGTCGGTGATGGCCTGCTCCCGCAGGAGCTTGCCCCGGAGGGCGTCGTCATAAATTGCCAGGTAGCTGTTGTAGTGCCCCTTGATGCTGTCCGCGGCCAGCAGGGCCCGGTCGCACATCTGGGGGATGCCCACGCTGCGGTCGATGATTTCATAGATCCCGAATTTCAGCACCACGTTTCCCGGGGCGTTGGCGGTGCGCAGGAAGTCCGCGTTGATCCGGGCGAAGAATTCGTCGGTATAGTTCCGCTTCCGGGGGACCAGCGCCAGGAATCGATCCGCTGTGGCGCGGCTCTGGATGGCCTCGCTTCCCATCCGCTCCTTGCCGTAGACTGCCAGCGCTTGCAGGAGCCTGTTTCCGGCGGTAACGCCGTAGTGGTCGTTGAAGAGCTTGAAATTCTCCACATTGGAGCAGAGGATCATGTAGTCCTGGTCGGGATTGGCCTCCAGGATCTCCTGGGCGCGGCTGTAGAAAAACTCACGGTTATATAAGCCGGTGAGCCGGTCATAGCGCAGCTGGTTAATCATGGACGCGGTTTCCCGGAGCTTGATGATGCTGGCCACCCGGTGGAGAATGACCTGGGGCCGGTAGGGCTTGGGCACAAAGTCCGTGGCGCCGTGGGAAAGGGCGGCGATTTCGTCGGACTCGTTGTCGTTCTGGGTGGTGACGATGACCGGAATGGGGGATAGCTTGGGGTCCGCCTTGGCCCGGTCCAGGAAGGTGAAGCCGTCCATGACGGGCATCATTACATCCAGAAGGATCAGAGCCACATCCTCGCTCTGCGTTTCCAGAAGCTCCAGCGCCTCCTGGCCGTTTTCCGCCTCCAGCACCGAATAGTCTTCGCGGAGAATCTCCACCAGAATTTCCCGGTTCAGGGGGTTGTCTTCCACAACTAAGATCTTCTTGTTGGTCACCATGGCTGATTCCTCGTTTTCTTCTTCCAGGTTAGGTCCTGCGGTTTCGGGCATCTCGCCCGGAATGGGTATCCCGGCAAGCGGATAAATTGGTATTCAGGCTATCGGCTTTCGGCAGCAAAAGCAGTGCGCACCTGAGTAAGTGGACAGTTAAGGTGTCCCTTCGGGACGAATCAAAAAGAGAACGATAAATTGTTGTTTGGCGATTTTGTACGCATTGCGTTTTTACTGTAGGGGAGCCATTCATGGCTCCCGTGACGCAGTACGTTTTCGCCGAAATGCTCATATAATCGGTACATTTCACCGCCGGGAGCCATGAATGGCTCCCCTACAGAGTAATTCCAGGGTTTCCAAAACATCTCGACAAACACCAATTTGTTCTTCTGTTTTGAGCTGTGCGGGGGTCAGGGTTTCTCCAGGTAGGTGCGGATGGCGGCTACGGTGACGCGATAGTCCTCCCGGACCTCCTCCATCAGCGCCGCGGCCTCAGTGGGGATGCTGTCGCTCTCGGGGCGGAGCAGCTCGGTCAGGCGGCTGGAGGAGGAGAGCAGACGGCCAAAGCCCAGGTTGGCGCAGACACCCTTCAGGGTGTGGGCTGCCCGGAAGGCCTCCTGACGGCTGCCGGAGGCCATCTGCCGGCACAGCTCGTCGAAGCTGCCGTCATCCAAAAATTTCCCAATGAATTTCTCTACAAGGCGAACACTGGGCAGCCGCATACTGACCTCGGTGAAGCTTCCGCCCAGCGCCTGGTAACACTGTTCAATCGTCATCATGGAATTCTCCCGTAAACGAATTTGTCATCGGCGTGTGAAAATGAATATTTCCCGCATTTTATGACAGTTACATTCATTATATACCGCTTTTTCGACTTTTTCAACCTTACTTTGGGCTGTCACAAGAAATGAACTGTCATTTTTTGTGACAATACCGGTTGCATTTTTTGACAGAATCGGGTATATTGAAGTCAGAGCCACCGAAAGGGAAAATTCGCGGAAATTGACGGTTAGCGGGCCGTGCCCGAGTGGGCAGTTAAGGTGTCCCTCCGGGACGAATCGAAAAGCGTATTCGCTGCATTACTTCCCGACAAATTGGTGTTTGTAAGTGCGCACCAAATATACGCTGTCATTGCGAGCCAGTTCGCAAACTGGCGTGGCAATCCCCCTGTTAGAGGGGAAATGTACCGAATAGCACCCCAAAAACGGAAGTCTCCGCGATTTTTGGCGGTAATCATTACCTGGTTCCTTTCAACCGGGGGATTGCCACGACCAGTCTGCGGACTGGTCTCGCAATGACAGGAAACCTGGAGACAGCCCGCCAAACACCAATTTTTTGATCTGCCGCCGGGGGCGTGGAGGAACGAGGAGAGGAGAGAGCCAGATGCAGTTTTCGGAGAAGCTGATATTTTTGATGAACATTACCCAGACCAGCAACAAGGAGCTGGCTGTGGAGCTGGGGGTGGACCGGTCGCTGATCAGTCTGCTGCGCAGCGGCAAGCGGGGGGTGCCCAAGAACGTGAAGCGGATGGCAAGGGTCTTCGCCGAGCGCTCCACGGCGGATTTCCAGCGCTATGCCCTGTCCGACATGCTGGGCATTCTGGCGCTGCGCTCCGCGCTGCCCGTCCAGGAGGTGGCGGCCTACCTGGAGAAATGGCTGCTGGAGGACCGGGACATGGTCCGGGATGTTGAGAAGGGTGTGTTGGACCTGAAGGACATCCCCGAGGCTCCCGCGCTCCAGGAGATTCCGGACCCGGTGGTGATCCCCGAGGGACAGGCCATCTTTTATTTCGGCGACGAGGGCCGTCGGGAGGTGCTGCTGAAGATCATGCAGCAGGTTCGCCAGGCGCAAAAGCCCTGCACCCTGTTGATGGTGGTGGACGACAATATGGAGTGGCTGCTCTCCGACTACGCCCTCACCAAGCGGATTCAGACGGAGCTGCTGGAGCTGGCCCACTCCGGGGTCCGCTTCTGCCAGATTGTGCCGCCGATGAATTATGTAAACCGATATACCGAATCCCTGCAATTCTGGCTGCCGCTCTACGCCACCGGGAATCTGGAGACCTACTACTACCCCCGGCTCCGGGGAAATCTGTACCGGCACTCCATCTATGTGCTGAGCGGCCAATGCGCCCAGTTCAACGCCTCCATCGGCTCCGGCGGGGTCAGCGATGTGACCATGTTCACCCGGGAGAAGGTGCTGGTGGATGTCTTTGAACGGCAGTTCCGGGCACATCTGTCCATGTGCCGTCCGGCGATGGCTGTCTATAGTAGCCTTGCGGAGTGCGTTGGAAAAGTGAGCGGCTTTCTGGCGAACCAGACGGATACGGTACAGATGATCAACACCCTGTCCCTCAATTCCATGCCCGTACAGCTGCTGGAGCAGTTTATTTCCCAGTCCCGGGGGCAGGAGGAGCGGACGGCGATTCTGGAATCCATCCGGGACCGGATGCCCGAGTTTGAGGCGCGGCTGGAGGAGAGAACCTGCATCGACATGTGCCGGGTGGCGCCGGTGCGGGAGATTCTGGCCGGGGAGGTCAGTGTGGGAGCCCATTCGGACAGTCTGCATTATACACCCCGGGCGTATATCCTCCACCTGGAGAATATCCTCCGGCTGATGGAGAAGTATGACCGCTATATATTCGTGCCTCTGCGGGACCGGAATCCTCTGGAATACAACCTGATGGCCAACGAGGAGGGCATGGCCCTGATTGTGCGCAGCACCCCGCCCAGGATTATGCTGGAGGTGCGGCGCAGCGAGCTGGTAGTGGCCTTCCGGGAGAATATGCTCCACAGGGCCGACACCCTGGGCTACGACGGCATCCACCGGGAGCGCATCTGCATGGAGCTGCGCAGCCTGATTCAGGAGCTGAAGAAGGCTGCAAAAGAAAGGCTGTGATTGTTTGAAAAAGGCCAACGCAAATCCCTACGGACAGCTGTTTGTATCCACCTTCCGGCTCAGCGCCTGTACCTTTGGCGGCGGGTTTGTGATTATTCCCCTGATGCGCAAGCGCTTCGTGGAGGAGCTGGGGTGGATTGAGGAGCAGGAGATGATGGATCTGACCGCCATCGCCCAATCCTCTCCGGGAGCCATCGCGGTGAACGCCTCCATTCTGGTGGGCTATCATGTGGCGGGCATTCCCGGGGCGCTGCTGACGGTGCTGGGCACCGTGCTGCCGCCGCTGATCATTATCTCGGTGATTTCCCTGTTCTATCAGGCGTTCCGGGACAGCGCCATTGTGAGCATGGCAATGGCGGGGATGCTCTGCGGCGTGGCGGCTGTGATTTTTGACGTGGTCATCCATATGGTGAAAACCGTTGCCCGGCAGAAGAGAATCCTGCCGCTGCTGGTGCTGCTGGGCTCCTTCACGGCGGTGCGGTTTTTCGGCGTGAACATCATCCTTGTCATTTTGGTGTGCGGCGTGATCGGCGCTCTGGATACCTGCCGTCAGCAGAAGCGTTCGAAGGAGGCGAAGGAAGAATGATTTATCTTCAATTGTTCTGGAGCTTCTTTCAGATCGGACTGTTCAGCATCGGCGGCGGATACGCGGCGATGCCGCTGATTCAGAATCAGGTGGTGGATCTTCACCCCTGGCTGACCATGACCCAATTCGCGGACATCATGACCATCGCGGAAATGACACCCGGCCCCATTGCCATTAATTCCGCCACCTTTGTGGGAATTCAGGTTGCCGGGTTCCCCGGGGCGGTTGTGGCAACCGTGGGGTGTGTGTTTCCGTCCTGCGTGATCGTGATGACCCTTGCTTACGTTTACTACCGCTTCCGGGGGCTGAATCTGGTGCAGGGGATCCTGGCGGGGATCCGGCCCGCGGTCATCGCCCTGATTGCCTCCGCGGGAATTTCCCTGCTGATTCTGGCAATCTACGGCCAGCGAACCCTGCCGGAAAACCTGCTGGGCTTTGATGGGATGGCGGTTGTGATCTTCCTCGCGGCGCTGTTTGTGCTGCGCAAATGGAAATGCAGCCCCCTGTGGGTCATGGCCGGCTCCGGCGCTGCCGGTGTGCTGCTGTACTGGCTGCAGGGCCGGCTGCTGTAAGGGCATGTGTTTGCGCGATCCGAAAGCGGGGCATTCTCCGGCAGGGGCCCCGCTGTTTCTGCCTTACGGGCATATGTTTGCTTATCAAGAACACTTTTTCCGTTTTCCTATTGACCTTGACTGCCCGCGGTGATAGAATGGGGAACCAAAGGCAGCCTCCGGGAAGCGTTCTTGGGAAAATACCCGGCCCAAACGCGATAAGGCAGTGCCGGAAGGGCTTGACCACCCGAAAAGAAGCCTGCGGAGGAGCCCACCCAAAACAAAGAAGGTGCAGATTATGGAAAAGAAGAATATTGATTGGGGCAGTCTGGGCTTTGGCTATGTCCAGACGGACAAGCGCTTTGTGGCGCATTACGTAGACGGCGCGTGGGACGAGGGAGATCTTACCTCGGATGCCGCCGTGACCATGAACGAGTGCGCCTGTGTATTGCAGTATGCCCAGACCTGCTTTGAGGGCATGAAGGCCTATACCACCGAGGACGGGCACATTGTCTGCTTCCGGCCCGACCTGAACGCCGCGCGGATGGCAGATTCCTGCCGCCGCCTGAAAATGCCCGTATTCCCGGAGGACCGGTTTGTGGATGCCGTGGTGCAGACGGTTCGGGCCAACGCCGCCTGGGTACCGCCCTTCGGCTCCGGGGCCACGTTGTATGTCCGGCCCGTTATGTTCGGCGTGAACCCCACCATCGGGGTCAAGCCTGCCACCGAATACCAGTTCCGGGTCTTTGCCACGCCTGTGGGCCCCTACTTTAAGGGAGGCATCAAGCCCCTGACCGTGCGCATCTCCGATCTGGATCGGGCCGCGCCCCGGGGCACCGGCCATGTAAAGGCGGGCCTGAACTACGCCATGAGCCTTTACAACATCGTGGATGCCCATGAGCAGGGCTATGACGAGAACATCTATCTGGACTCTGCCACCCGGACCTATATCGAGGAGACCGGCGGCGCCAATGTGATTTTCATCAAGGGCAACACCCTGATCACCCCCCGGTCCGATACGATTCTGCCCTCCATCACCCGCCGCTCTTTGGAGTATGTGGCGAAAGCGTATCTGGGCATGGAGGTGGAGGAGCGGCCCGTGGCCCTCAGCGAGCTGGGCGAGTTCGAGGAGGCCGGTCTGTGCGGCACCGCCGCAGTCATCTCCCCCCTGGGCGCCATTGTGGACCACGGCAGGGAAATCCGCTACGCCGGAATGGGCCCTGCCATCCGGAAGCTCTACGACACCCTCACCGGCATCCAGATGGGCCGCATCGAAGCCCCCGAGGGCTGGATTCAGGTGATCGCCTGAGCCGTTCGCCGGAAGAGGACTTTTGTGCTTCCCCGCTTGACACGGCCGGAAAGTCGTGCTATAATTCTCCTCGCATAGAGAAAACGCGTTGAAGAGGAAAAAGCAGTTTCCTTCCCTCCTCCAGAGAGCTGCCGGGCGGTGCGAGGCAGCGGCGGGTGAAGCTGTATACTGGCCTCTGAGCGGCCGGTCTGAACGGGAAACCCAGTAGGACGGACGGAGCCCGACCGATACAGCGGGAGGCGGTTGTCAGACCGCTGTCGAGTGGCCGCGTTCCGCGGCAAAAAGAGTGGTACCGCAAGGTTTTTCTGCCGTATGAAAGCCCTGTCTCTTTGTTGCAAAGAGACAGGGCTTTTTTTGCCCTCCGCAGGTTGGAACCCTGCCGGAAAATTGGTGTTTGGCGATTTTGTACGCATTGCGTTTTTACTGTAGGGGAGCCATTCATGGCTCCCGTGACACAGTACGTTTTCGCCGAAATGCTGGGGATATCGGAACATTTCACCGCCGGGAGCCATGAATGGCTCCCCTACAGGGTGATTTCGACATTTCCAAAACAGATCTGCAAACAACAATTTGCTGTGCAGCTTATTAAAGCCGATAACCTGAACACCAATTTATCGCTTCGCCGAATGCAATCCCCGTGATTTTCGAAAATTTTTCTTCCAAAGGAGATTTTTTACATGGATACCAGCAAATACAGCATCGGCTACTATCCGGCGCCCGGGTGCCATTTGAATTGGGCCCGGAAGGATCACATTGAGAAAGCCCCCCGGTGGTGCAGCGTGGACCTGCGGGACGGCAACCAGAGCCTGGTGATCCCCATGAGCCTGGAAGAGAAGCTGGAATTCTACCACCTGCTGCTTCGCATCGGCTTCAAGGAGATTGAGGTGGGATTCCCCGCCGCCTCGGAGACGGAATACGAGTTTCTGCGGACCCTGATCGAAAACCACATGATCCCCGCCGATGTCACCGTCCAGGTGCTGACCCAGTGCCGGGAGCACATCATCCGCAAGACCTTCGAGGCCTGCAAGGGCGCGCCCAGCGCCATTATCCACTTCTACAACTCCGTGTCCGTGGCCCAGCGGGAGCAGGTGTTCCGCAAGAGCAAGGAGGAGATCAAGAGAATCGCCGTGGAGGGCGCGAAGCTGGTAAAGAAGCTGGCAGCGGAGTACGAGGGCAATTTCCGCTTCGAATACTCCCCGGAGAGCTTCACCGGCACGGAGCCGGAATACGCTTTGGAGGTCTGCAACGCGGTGCTGGAGGTGCTGGAGCCCAGCCAGTCCAACAACGTCATCATCAATCTGCCGGTGACCGTGGAAATGAGCCTGCCCCATGTCTATGCCAGCCAGGTGGAGTACATCAGCCAGAACCTGAAATACCGGGAGCATGTGACTCTGTCGCTGCATCCCCACAATGACCGGGGCACCGGCGTGGCGGATACGGAGCTGGCGCTGCTGGCCGGCGCGGACCGGGTGGAAGGTACCCTCTTCGGAAACGGCGAGCGCACCGGCAATGTGGACATTGTCACCCTGGCCATGAACATGTACTCCCACGGGGTGGACCCGGAGCTGGATTTGTCCGACATGCCGGGAATCTGCAAGGTCTATGAAGCCTGTACCCGGATGCATGTCTATGAGCGCAGCCCCTACGCCGGGGCCCTGGTATTCGCCGCCTTCTCCGGCTCCCATCAGGATGCCATTGCCAAGGGCATGACCTGGCGGAAGGAAAAAGGGCTCCACCGCTGGACGGTGCCCTACCTGCCCGTGGATCCCCGGGACATCAACCGCACCTACGATGCCGATGTGATCCGGGTCAACTCCCAGAGCGGCAAGGGAGGCATCGGGTATCTGCTGGAGCAGAACTACGGCTATATTCTCCTGCCCAAGATGCGCGAGCACCTGAGCTATCAGTGCAAGAGCGTATCCGACCACGACCACCGGGAGCTGAAGAGCGAGGATGTGCTGGCCATCTTCATGGATCGGTATCTGAATGTACACAGTCCCCTGGCCATTTCCGACATCCATTTCACCCCGGGCAGCGGCGGTGTACAGGCCGTGGTGACCTTCCTGCGCAACGGCAGGCAGGCGACCGTTCAGAGCACCGGCAACGGTTCCCTGGACGCGGTGAGCAACGCCCTGAAGGCCTATACCGGAGACCGCTACACCCTGAGGGTCTACACCGAGCACTCCGTCCAGGAGCGCAGCTCCGGCTCCACTGCCGCCGCGTACATCGGCCTGGAAAGCGAAAACGGGGTCATGTACTGGGGCGCGGGGACGGACACGGACATCATCAGGGCCAGCGCCGGGGCGCTGATCGGAGCCTACAACAACATGATTCGGGAATAACCAAGGAGGAGCACAACCTATGGGAATGACAATGACACAGAAAATCCTCGCCGACCACGCGGGGCTGCAATCCGTCAGCGCGGGGCAGCTGATCCGCGCCAGGCTGGACATCGTCCTGGGCAATGACATCACCACCCCCGTGGCCATCAACGAATTTACGAAGAACGGCTTTGACCGGGTGTTTGACAAGGATAAAATCGCCATCGTTTTGGACCATTTTGTCCCCAACAAGGACATCAAAGCGGCGGAGCAGTCCAGGCAGTGCCGGGAATTTGCCTGCGGACACTGCATCAGCCACTTCTACGATGTGGGCAAAATGGGCATCGAGCACGCCCTGCTGCCGGAGCAGGGAGTGGTCACCGCCGGGGACTGCATCATCGGCGCGGACAGCCACACCTGCACCTACGGCGCCCTGGGGGCCTTCTCCACCGGCGTGGGCTCCACGGATATGGCCGCGGGCATGGCCACCGGGGAAGGCTGGTTCAAGGTTCCCTCCGCCATCCGTTTCCAGCTTACTGGGCAGCTGCCCCCCAATTGCAGCGGCAAGGATGTGATTCTTACCATCATCGGCCAAATCGGTGTGGACGGGGCGCTGTATAAGTCCATGGAGTTTACCGGGCCCGGTGTGGCGACCCTCAGCATGGACGACCGGCTGTGCATCTGCAACATGGCCATTGAGGCAGGGGCGAAAAACGGCATCTTCCCGGTGGACGAGGTGACGATGCGCTACCTGGAGGGCCGTGGGGAGCGGGCTCCCCGGATTTTCCGGGCCGACCCGGATGCCGCGTACGAGAAAACCGTTTGCGTGGATCTGAGCGCCATTGCCCCCACTGTGGCCTGCCCCCACCTGCCGGAGAACACCCGTCCCGCCGCGGAGCTGTCCGATATCCAAATCGACCAGGTGGTCATCGGCAGCTGCACCAACGGCCGGATGGAGGACATGGAAACCGCCTATCGGATTTTAAAGGGCAGAACCGTCGCGCCCGGGGTCCGCTGCATCATCATTCCCGCCACCATGAAGATTTACCGGGAGTGTGTGGAGCGGGGCTACGTCACCGCCTTCATCGACGCGGGAGCCGTGGTCTCCACCCCCACCTGCGGGCCCTGCCTGGGAGGCTACATGGGCATCCTCGCCGCCGGGGAGCGGTGTGTCGCCACCACCAACCGGAACTTTGTGGGCCGCATGGGCCATGTTACCAGCGAGGTCTATCTGGCCAGTCCCGCCACCGCCGCCGCGTCCGCCATCGCAGGCTTCATCACCCCAGCCAAGGAGGATTGAAACATGAACACACAGGGTAAGGTTTTCAAATATCCCGACAATGTGGATACGGATGTCATCATCCCCGCCCGGTACCTGAACACCGCCGATGCCGGGGAGCTGGCAAAGCACTGCATGGAGGACATCGACACCGGGTTTGTGGATCAGGTTCGCCCCGGGGACATCCTGGTGGCCGGCTGGAACTTCGGCTGCGGCTCCTCCCGGGAGCACGCGCCCCTGGTCATCAAGACCTGCGGCACCGGTTGTGTCATCGCCAAATCCTTCGCCCGGATTTTCTACCGCAACGCCATCAACATCGGCCTGCCCATTCTGGAGTGCGAGGCCGCGGCGGAGGAGATTCAGGCGGGGGACCGGGTGGATATCGATTTTGACACGGGGGTCATCACCGACCGCACCACCGGAAAGACCTATCAGGCGGAGCCCTTCCCGGAGTTTATCCAGAACATCATCCGAAGGGGCGGCCTGCTTGCTTCCCTGAAGGAGGCGTGACAGTATGGAGAAAACCGTTGCGGTCATCCGGGGTGACGGCATCGGCCCCGAGATTGTGGAGCAGGCGCTGCTGGTGCTGAACCGGGTGGCGGAGCTGTTCGGACACAAATTCCGCTACACCGATGTGGACATGGGCGGCTGTGCCATTGACAAGTACGGGGACCCCCTGCCTCCGGAAATGCTTAATAAATGCCTGGCCTCCGACAGTGTGCTGCTGGGAGCGGTGGGCGGCCCCAAATGGAACGGCGTTCCCGGCCCGCTGCGGCCGGAGAAGGGGCTGCTGCGGCTCCGGGCCGGAATGGGCGTCTACAGCAACAACCGCCCCGCCAAAATCTGGCCCCAGCTGGCCAGCGCTTCCCCGCTGAAGCAGGAGATCGTGGACAAGGGCATCGATTTCCTTATTGTAAGAGAGCTGATCGGCGGCATTTACTTCGGCCGTCACGAAACGCTGACCCAGCAGGGCGAGGCTGTGGCCGTCGATGAGCTGCGCTATACCGAAGGCGAGATTCGCCGCATCGGCCGCATCGGCTTTGAAACCGCCCGGAAGCGGGGGAAAAAGCTGTGCAGCGTGGAAAAAAGCAATGTGCTGGATTCCTCCCGGCTGTGGAAGAAGGTCATGCACGAGCTGGCGCGGGATTACCCGGATGTGGCCCTTTCGGATATGCTGGTGGACAACTGCGCCATGCAGATCGTCAAGGATCCCAGCCAGTTTGATGTGATTGTCACGGAGAATATGTTTGGCGACATTCTCTCCGACGAGGCCTCCATGATTACCGGCTCCATCGGGATGATTCCCTCCTCCTCTCTGGGGGACGGCTCCCGGGGGCTGTACGAGCCCATCCACGGCTCCGCCCCGGATATCGCGCTCAAGGACCTGGCAAACCCCATCGGCACCATTCTGGCTGCCGCCATGATGCTCCGCTTCTCCTTCGATATGGCTTCCGAGGCGGACTGCATCGAGGCCGCCGTCTCCGCCGTGCTGGACGCGGGCTTCCGCACCGGCGACATCTACACCCCCGGCAGCTGCCGGGTTGGCTGCGGGGAGATGGGGCGCCTGATTCTTACAAACCTTCGAAAGCCGTGAGGAGGCCCGTGAATTGCTTTTGGGGGACCCATTGCTTCCGGCAGGTGTCATAATGCCGTATTTCGCTTGTCGGCTTTCATAAGCAGATCGTGGAATTAGTGTTTGTGCTTATCAGCTTAAGTCAGCAACCCGACAAATTGGTGTTTGTCGGGCTGTCACCAGGTTTCCTGTCATTGCGAACCAGTCCGCAGACTGGTGTGGCAATCCCCCGGTTAGA
>CALYTB010000027.1 GCA_945486035.1 uncultured Clostridia bacterium | reverse complement strand
AATACGGGTTTTCACAGGAGGCAGAGACCTCGCTTGGATGGCTGCGGGACAGGATGGACTTTCCGATGACCATGTTTGGCGCGGCATATCTCGGCTATGTCGGCGGCCTGTTTGAGGAGGGCTTCGAGGCAGGCTTCCCCGCGTGGCTGTGGGAAACCAACGCGGCTATGCTGCTCGAATATCCCTTTATCGCGGAGATCGACGAAACGCACATCATTGGCGGTGCAGGATATCTGTACTGCATCGTGCCGGTCGATGAAAATGCGACGGTTGCGATCAACCGTGTGCAGTGGAACGAAAAAACACAGACCGACGAGGTCACGGAGGTGCTCTACCGGTCAGAGAGCGGTGAGCCGGTGCTGCTCTTTGCAAATCTTGATGGCGTTGCATATGAGGCCGACACCCAGGTCTTTATCACCGACAACAACGGGAACACCTGCGAATGGTATCCCTCGCTTGATGCGATGAGCTATCTTGCACCGTGTATATCGGAAGCTGGAGACTATCTTTCGTTTGACTTTACGGAATATGCCTGGTACAACGCCCCAGCCGAGTTTTCCGCGTGGCTTGCCGACGGCTGGTCAGGCATGACCGCGCTCGGTCTTGCCGGATCGCAGCGTGACGGCATGGGCTGGATCACAGAAACCATGGTGGGGGAAACCAGCCGCTATGCCTATTTCTCGCTGCGCTTCTATCCTGAGGATGAGACGGGCGGCTCGGTCGATCTGGAGTGGGTATACGAAGACAGTGCCGACATTGAGGAGATGTGGAGCGGTTTCTGGGCGATCCAGACCATTCCGGACGGGCCGAGCTATGTGACGCTCAGCTTGTCGCTTGTGGGCGGTAATAACTACGATGTTACGGACGGCCCGATGTATCTGTGTGAAACCTATCCCCTCCTGATCAGCCCAAGCGGCACGGAGCTGCTGGTCGGCGCGGGTGAGAGCGGCATTTGCCTGCCGTTCATGTCGCAAAGCACAACAGCATGTGTGCTGACGCAGTCCGCAGGATAGAAAGCGCGCAGAGCGCAAACTGCTTTGCGGTTTGTATTCACAAATACTGTTTGGCAGCGATCTAGCAAAAGTACAACAATTTATCCTTTGCAAATTCAAGACGCGGAAGCTTTGCGCTGTGCTTTTGCTATGTTTTGGATAGATGACCTTTGCGGACGGCCGCAGGGTTGTAGCACCAACCTGGCCCCGGAGCCGGTATGAGGGGCTGGCAAATATGGAGGTCGGATCCAGAATTCGTGTGCTGTATGAGGAGAACCAAAGTGGAACGCTCTGCATCCGTCGGGCAGTCCTTCTGGCGGGACCAAGTGAGATAATCTCACGATCGGAATTGATTCAGCTCATGGAGCAGCGCAATTGACAGACCGGTTTTGAAGCAGTAAAATGGGGAATCATAAAGAAGCGAGGTGGTTCCCATGTGCGGAAGATTTTATGTGCCGGAGGATGACAGCATCCAAATGATCCGTGCCATTGTAGAGTATCTGGAACACCGCAATGTGAAAGCCAAGACAGGTGACATCTTTCCGGGGGACATTGCAGCGGTGGTTGCCAGCAACAGGCATTTGGAGCCGCAGCCTTTTGCTATGGAATGGGGATATCACCTCTCCGATGGAAAACGGATGCTGTGTTACATAGAGCGAGTGCTTTCCCTGTTGCAACATCATACATCATATCACTACAGAACGTCAAATGATCTCTTAAAAGCATATTGTCCAAATCGATGATTCTGAGATTTTGTGCAATTCGACCCTTCAATTTGATTCTCGGGGTATGTTCTTTCAAATACTCATATTTTCGATTCGCTTTTGATTCTCCAAAACAAAGACAAGGAACTAATGTCATGTCAAGGAGTTTCTCCTCATCAACAGAAAAATTAAAATATTGTGCAAGAAAAACCAGCGAGTCAACAAAAGTCGAAACACATGCATCCCCATTCTTATATCCCACTTCAGACTTTAAAACATCTTGTTCAAGATACCGAATAATAATATCTCTGATATGTTCTTTTTGCTTTTTTGAAATTACTATTCCTGTTTTTCTATTCAGAATATTCTTGCACTCAATAATTGTAAAACGATCAAATTCCAAACTGGTAAAGAAATCTGCTACGCGTGACGCTTTATTAGCCCCATGATAAATTGCAATTGTCAAACTTTTAAAGGGAGAATACCAATGGAGACCAGGAGTTGCATTCAGAAGATCTTTTACAAGTATGTCCGGTTTATCAATTACAGTTAGCAATTCTGCGAGCATATTCTCAGCTTTTTCTTTGGAGAATAATGCGTCAAAGTATTCATACTCCCCCTTTTGACGTTCAGATGCATAGTCAGTTTTCGACTCACGCTCCGGGAGGGGGATCCCGGTATATTCCTCAATCAGTTTTGAACATTCTGCATAGATTTCATCTTCATCAGCATAATGAATTGCAATATACCTAAATGCTCCATGATCATTGAATTGACCTTTGGCATATGCTGTATAAAGATATCTAAAGGTTTCCGGACGTTGATACAGCATATCAGAAATATAGCAGATATCGTTTGCAAGATGTTGTGCTGCAGCAGGTGCTGCCGTGTCTAATGTCTCCGTATCAACAAAAAAGTCAATGCAGGCTTGTGTTTTTTTGTGGTCATACTCACGCATACTCTTTATGCAGCACTTAAGCATAATTGCATACAAGCTTTTGACTCCTGTACTGTATAACTGGATTGCTTTGTGAGATAGAACGGTAAAAACCTCTTCAGCATCATGGAAATCAACACTTTTTGCAGATGAAAACCATTCTAGTACAGTAGATACGCTGTCGGCAGTTGACATTGCCTTTAATCCGTCCACCAGTGCATACAATTCATTACTTACTCGGTTATTGTCTCTCTTTTTTTCATGTAAAACATAGTAGATTCCATCTAGGAAGAATTTAACGTATTCATTCTGCGACTTTGTATCGACTAAATACTCATACATTCCCAGACGCACATAATCAGAATCCGTGTTGCTGAACAGAGCAATAAGTTGACTGGTTACTTCAGGATTGCTTAGTTCTAACTCATAAATCGCATATATCGCAAGCCTACAGACATCTTTTCTTGTTTCTGGAAACTTTCTGCAGCAATTTAGTAGACAGTCAAGTACTTCATCTTGCCTACCATACAGCATACGGAAATGACGGAGAATATCCACTGCTGTATACTGCGAAATGTTGTGGACAGGAGTCGATATTTTGTTGAGAAGAAATGTCAGAGTAGTGTCGCTCTCCGAGAAATTAGCAAGCTCTTCAGCATCGCATATATCATCGCGGAACCAAAGCCTTCTGTCTTCGTAATAGTTGAACAGCCGAGTAAATACCGTGTTACGAGTAGCTGAATCTACTCGATCGGGTTCAAACTTTACTAACGCATTAGGAGCATTTGCTGCGATCCATCCGATTAGATCCCATGACACCTCAATGCCTGTCAGATACCCAAGTGTGTTGACCCAACTTGGGTAAATGCCCGTACCACTACTAATGTAAGAAACAACCTGTTCCTGATTCATCTCGGAAAGATATTTTGCTGTCAAATATTCACGGAAGTTATTATGGATAAAACGCCAAGTATCTCCTTCCTTCACAATTAACCCACTATGTATAACTAGGTCGCGTTCACTTTTGGAAAAGAGCACTTGGTATTCTGAACGGTCGTCAAATTTGCTTTGCTGCATAAGCTGCATGGCAAACGCTACACGTTTAAGTAATCCCACGAATTCAAAGTAGTTATCTTCAAGACCTTTGGCAAATTTCTTGTCGTCAGTATCAAAACACGTTTCAATAAGTTTATCCATAAGCTCTACCTTTTTAGGTAATGCACCCAATTTCCGATAGAGTGCGCAAACCTTTGTAAGATAAAAAGCGTTATTCATCAAATTGTATATGCCAGCTGTGCGTGCATCTGATAAAAAATATTTCGGTTCTACTCCATGTATTTTTAAATACGTTTCGATATTTTGGGTTGAAAGTTCACACAGGTCATAGATTTGAAAACCGGGAAATGTTCTGGATTCATTATCTTTCTCGGCCTTGCAAAAGTTGCTCCGTGACGATATAACGATATGTACACCGGTGTTATTTTCTACATAAAGATTTAGATGGTTCTCAAACAACCGCCTATATTCTACTGGAAGCTCATCGTATCCATCAAATAAAAGTGCTCTGTAATGCGGCGGTACATCGCTATATTTTGAAGGCAATAAGGCATCAATTGTTGATCCGGTATAATTTCTTAGTTTGAACAAGTAAGGGAAATACATCGTTTTGCCCAGTTCGTGTGCCAGATTTTCCATCTCAATGCTCTTTCCTTGACCCGCATCGCTAAGAAATAATACTCTCTCACTTATTAGAAGTGCATTTTGTAAAGAGAGTTCTTTGCTTTTAGAGAAAAGCCATCCAAAATCTTCTCCAATTACAGAGTGCGGAAGAACTTTCCTTTGAATATAATCTGGAATCGCATTATAAGTTTGTTTCCCTATACTTTGGGGATCAGCAAATGTATGCTGTTCAGGGTAGACTATTTCATGAGGGAATACATTACCCCCATCTTTTGATACTACAAAACGTTCTACTCTATCCAGCTTGCCTGAATCAATATAACCAACATAAAACTGGTTCGGTATGCCATCCATGTCGGATAAATCTTTAAATAGTGTTCCACATCCAATTTCAACAATTCCATTTGGGGGAATTGTTGCATCGGCTCTATGAGTATGACCGTGAACTACAAAATGTATACCCATGTCCCAGAGCTTGTTAAGTATGACATCCCCATTTTCAATCACGTCATGGTCACCGCCGAAACTGTGTGTAAAACCATGGTGGCAGAATAAGATATTTAACTTGTTCTTTACTTCTCCGCGGATTGCTTCAATGTCTATTCTGCCAGGCAAACGATGATCTCGTGAAAGTGTAGAATCGGCAAAGATGAAGTTAACATCATCATATACTTTGGAATAGGCAGCTGTTCCACCAAATGGACAGGATGCGCCATATTCTGCGATGAACTTATCAAACGGCTCAATATTTCCAGAGGGAAGGTCATGGTTACCAGGTATAAACTCAAATTTTACAGCAAAATCATGAAGCTCTTCTCGAATACAATTCAAGCATACTCTAGCATCTGCGAAAGCAGTTGTATCGCTGGCATTGATGATGTCACCCATAATGATAAAAAGGATTGTTTCTATTGGTGTAAATTCCGTCCGGATTTTACCGCAAAGTGCTTCCAATTGCGATTTTGCCTTGGCAACGGATACTCCCTTGCCAAAATGAAGGTCAGAAATCATAAAAAATCTCATAACGAACACCACAATCTATAATTTTTTCTCAATAAGACAAGGATATAAAGCAATCATCTTGCCCGGTTAATTCCATTGTATCATAATTTTGCGATCAGTTCCACTTAAATCACGAATATGCTGGATTTTCCGTATATTATCTGCTAAACTAATTACATAAATGTATCCACTTAGAAATTGCTTTATATACTTATTAGAGATATAGAAGGTGAATGTGATGAAGTTTTTTATTAGCTCCACGTTTGAGGATTTGAAGGAGTACAGAAGGCATACAATAAGCTATTTGAAAGATTTGACAGATGAAAAAACGGGCAAAATAGGCGCAATGGAGTATTTTGCAGCAAGTGAGGATACCAGCAAGAAAGTGTGCTTGTCAGAATTGGAATCCTCTGATATCGTTATAGGAATATATGGTAGTCGCTTTGGCTGGGAAGAAGAATCAACAGGGAGATCTATGACTGAAATTGAATTTGACAGGGCGGTCGAACTGGGAAAGCCTATTCTTGGCTTTGTTACATACCAAGAAAAAGAAGAAAAGCAGCAGCGGTTTATCAGAGAAAAGGTCTTTGCCCAGGGCAAGAATTGTGGCAGATTTAATTCGTTGAAGGAGTATGCAGATGTCCTGCATAAATCAATAAAGGCGTACTTGAGTGACACGGAGGGGTATTCTTACAAGTCAATTTGGGATGATATTGTTCTCCTACGTCAGATCATTGAGGAAGATATAGACGCAGGGAGTCTGCGAATGCATATCTATGAAGATGGTGGTGAAAGTGCTGCAATTGAACAGATATGGACTTCTGTGAATTTTTTGCAAGAGCTTGTTGAGCCTATCCATGAGATGTATTATGCCTGTACAGGTTTTCCGGGAGGGTATGAACAGCCCGAGGACTTTGTGGATAAACTGAAACAGCAGTGGGAAACTTTTTTTCTAGGGTTACCAAATCATTTGGGTGCAATTCGATTGGCTGCTCCTTTCCTTAAACTATGCCAGTTGCAGCATCGGTTGCTAACCGAAGTATGGACGGAAGAACTGCGACAAGAAGTCATTAAAGCGAGAGATAAGTATATCGAGATATCGGGCGATTCGTATCATATTGACTGAAGAATGCCAAGGCAACCAGTGTAGCGGACAGCGAGATCAAAACGGTTGATTTGACCGGATCTGATACCGTGGGGTTTGCATTAGGCATCTACTACTCAAAAATTCATGATAGCATCCTTGCGTTTGATAGGAAGAACCTGCCAGGTGGTGTGAGAAAGCGTACCAAAAGTAGAGGATATGGCTGCGTGAACAGATCAAGGGGGCACTCGAAAGGTGGGTGCTCCCATTTTTTGAAAGGAATCCATAGTACGGAAAACAATAGGAATACAATGGATTTCCATATAGGACTAGAAGAATAGCATATTATATGTTATACTATGTGAAAATGTATAGAAATGCTGGTGGATTGGCATGGTATCGGAAAAAATGTATGGCGTGTTTGAGTATCAAGAAAAAGAATACCCATTCGTATTTGAAAAACAGATTTTAACAATCCCTCAGTTCCCTTTTCAATATGAGGATGATTTTAAGGATACGACTTATATTGAAGAAATCCGGGGTGTTACGAACAGCAATCGAAGTGTTGTATTTGTTGGCTGTGAAGTTTTGAAGAGTAATAGAATACCATTTAATATGGAAGTGAAAATGTCAATACTGGGATATATGATTTTGGAAAATGACAAAGGCACATTTGACAGAATTGATTTCTATTCGGAGGGAATCAATGGATTCTATTCACCCAGAAACGCATATCAAATAGAAGACGATGACCATATGAGGGTGACAGGGATCAAGCCACGAGATGCGGAGGCCTACAAACGAGATTACGAATGTGTAATTCACGGGGAAAGAATCCAACTTGGCTTGAACGTTTATATGAGTTTCAATCTGGCGTTTGAAAAAAAGCTACTAGGAACAGCGGAATCTTTGCTGAGTATGTCATTTGGGGAGAAGAAGGAACCACATGATATTCTGAAATATAGTTTATATCTCATGGATTTCCTGGAATTTGTGAATTTTCAAAAGAATATACCGTTAGAGAGGATCGATCTATTCGAGAAGGATGATAACGGAAAATATCAACGACGCGGGAGGGCGGTTGTTTTTCAGGCAGAGAATGATCAGTATTCGCCGAATGCGCTGCGTAGTGTTACCTTCCCGGATGTTACCGATGAATGTTTCCCAGTTCTATTTGGTCAGATTGCGGAGAGAAGAGAGTCCAAAAGATTTAATCCGTTTTTCTATCCGAAGAGCCGAAGCGCGGACCGAGTAATAGATGCATCGAAATGGCTAAATAATGCAATCTGTTTTGAGGGGGAGTTTGATGACGCATTTCCAAATTATAAGGCTCAAAATGATCCTGCATTTTACGAAGCAAAAATGAGACTCCTTATGACAATTGAATCCGCAGTTAAACAAACGGGAAGGTCTATAAACAATAAACAAAATACTGCATGGAATAGTTTCAAAAGACTAATTGAGCGTGCAGATACCACGCTTAAGGAAAAGTTTGAAGCGTGCCAAATGGTATATGAAGCAGAAACGAGAGAGTCCATACAGCGTATCTGTAGGACATGTGGAATTCCAGAAGGAACTGACTTGGCAGAAGCCTATGCTTCGTTCCGTAACCAAACAGCACATGGGGAAATTCAAAGACCAGGAAATGTTGAAATTGCAACGTATCAAATTCTTCGGTGTTTTGTCTATGTTATGAATCTGAGAAGAGCTGGTGTTCCACAGGAAAAAATCAAGGAAGTCCTGAAAAGGATGTTTTAAAGAGTGAGGCAATGTCGAAACTTGCGAACGATTTTCTTGTATTTTTCTCGATTATGCGCTTTGGAACAGTACGAAAAATGTGCATCTAAAGTGTTGTAAAGACACATAAAAAACCTCTTAAGTCTACTAGAACTTGAGAGGTTCTTTTTTGTTTCCCCATCTCTGCAATATTTGCGTATTGACCTCATTTATTGATTATGTTAGTATTGTCTTGTCTATGTGCGATAGCTATAACATAAATTGTTATGATTCAGCGATTATTCCCCACCCTTTCCCTTATTAAAAGCCGAAGAATGCGGGGAAATGAATTGTGAAAAGACTGAAATCAACACTCTGCATACTTCTTAGCCTTCTATAACGACGGCAGGATGAATATCATGCTTTCAGCGACCGTTCGGGAAAACTGTATCTGGCTTCAGCGTCTGGGCTTTGAATTTACGATACTGAAATAAAACTGCGGTTTTTCCTACTTTGGAAGAGGGCCCATGGAAAACTACTGCGATATGCACGGACATACGATTACGGGCGTGTTTGAGAGTACGCCGGAAGCGGAGTATTTTCCCTATATCATGCCCCAGGAGCATGGAAATCACACCGGCTGTAAGTGGCTGAAGCTGGAAAATGGGTTATGCTTTGACACAAGGAAGACTTTTGAGATCAATGTTTCCCAGTTCAGCACAGAGTCACTGACGCTTGCCAGACACGCAAGCGAGCTGAAACCGGACGGCTGCACGCATGTCCGTATTGACTACAAGGATTCCGGTATTGGATCGAGTTCCTGCGGGCCGGAGCTTTTGGAAGAGTACCGCCTGAGCGAAAAGAATGTCGAGTTTTCATTCACGATATGTGTGGAATGACTGTATAACAGAGGGAGATGGGTATGATGACAGAAGAATATCTGCATGCGCTGCTTCTCAATATGACGATAGAGGAAAAAATAGGCCAGCTAACGCAGTATAACGCGAATGTGTTCCTGGATTCTTCTGCGGACATTACGGGGCCGAGGATGCAGCTGGGATTGACCGATGAGGACCTTTCGCGGGTTGGAAGTGTTTTGAATTTTTCTTCTGTTGCTGAGATGAAGAAAATGCAGGACATGCATATGGAGAACGATCCGCATAGGATTCCTGTAGTGTTTATGATGGATGTCATACATGGCTACAGAACCATCTATCCGATCCCCCTGGCGCTTGGGTGCTCCTTTGACGCGGAGCTTGCGGAGACCTGTTCCCGTATGGCGGGAAAGGAAGCGGCTGCCAGCGGTGTTCAGGTGACGTTTGCTCCCATGGTGGACTATGTCCGGGATCCACGCTGGGGACGTGTCATGGAAACCTGCGGAGAGGAGCCCAGGCTTACCGGTGCGCTTGCCGCGGCGCAGATACGCGGATTCCAGGGAAGCGACCTGACATACGCGGAGAATGTGGCGGCCTGCGTCAAGCATTTTGCCGGCTATGGCGGTGCGGAAGCGGGCAGAGATTATAATGCAGTGGAGTGTTCGGAACGGGCACTCCGGGAGTTTTATCTGCCTGCCTATAAAGCGTGTATTGACGCAGGCGCTCAGATGCTGATGCCCTCGTTTAATTCTCTGAACGGGATCCCATCCGTTGCAAACCCCTGGCTAATGAAGCAGGTTTTGAAAGAGGAATGGGATTTTGACGGCGTGGTGATCAGCGATTACAACGCTGTCGGAGAACTTCTTGTCCACGGTGTTGCGGCGGATGAAAAGGAAGCGGCAAAGCTTGCCTTCGACAACGGCTGCGATATAGAAATGTGCTCCAGCGCCTACATTCATCACTTGAAGGAACTGTTGGAGGAAGGCTTCTTTACCCAGGAGCAGCTGGATCAGGCGGTAATGCGGGTGCTGCGCTTCAAAAATAGGCTGGGACTCTTTGAGGACCCCTATCACGGGGCTGACCAGGAAAAGGCGGACTGCCTGTACCTGTGTGAAAAGCATCGGGAAATCGCGAAGCGGGCGGCTGCTGAGTCTGCGGTTCTGCTGAAGAACGACGGGATTTTGCCCCTGCAGGAGAATCTGGCAAGGGTTGCTGTCATCGGTCCCTTTGCCCGGGAGCATGGAATCCTGGGATCCTGGAGCTGCAATGGCCGGGATGAGGAAACGGTGACAGTAGCCGATGGCATGGCAGCTCTTTTGAAGACAGGGCAGGTCATCGTGGCAGAGGGATGCTCCAATCACTGGGATGACACTGACACCTCCGGCTTTGAAGAAGCAATCGCCGCTGCCAAATCCTCCGATGCGGTGATTCTCTGCCTGGGCGAACCCCAGGACTACAGCGGCGAGGGAAACTGCCGAACGGATATCCGGCTGCCCGGTATGCAGATGGAACTGGCGAGAAGGGTCATTGCCGCGAATCCCAAAACCGTGGCGGTCCTGTTTAACGGTCGTCCGCTGGATCTGTCTGAGCTGGATGCGGTGGCCCCCGCAATCCTTGAGATGTGGTTTCCGGGAACGGAAGGCGGAAACGCTGCCGCGGAGTTGATTTTCGGGAGAGCAAACCCATGCGGTAAGCTGGCAATGACCTTCCCAAGAAGTGTCGGGCAGTGTCCGATCTATTATAACCATCCCAATACCGGCCGTCCCCACTGGACAAGGGCGGCGGAGCACTGCGGATACACCTCCGACTATATTGATTGCGCCACATTGCCGCTGTATTCCTTCGGACACGGGCTTTCCTACGCGAACTTTGTATACGTGGGTATGACGCTCTCCGATCATCAGCTGAGCGCGGAGGGAAGTATACGGGTTTCGGTGAGGGTTCGAAATGAAAGCCCGGTGGGGGGAAAGGAAACGGTGCAGCTGTATATGCGTGACCCAGTGGCCTCGGTAGTGCGACCGGTGCAGCAGCTGATCGGATTCCGGAAAGTGGCCTTCGCACCCTGGGAGGAAAAGGAGATCGAATTTACCCTGACGGAGCCGATGCTCCGGTTCTGGAACTTTGACATGAAGCATGTATCCGAACCGGGAGAAATCCAACTTATGATTGGCTGTGCGGATCATTTTGTACTGACCGACGAGATAATTATGAAATAAGGAAACATAATCGTATTTATTGAGAGGTTGTCAATGAAAGAGCGTTATTTTTTTTCAGCTCCGGGCCGCACGGAGATCAGCGGCAATCATACGGACCATCAGCACGGCTGCGTGCTGGCCGCGGCGGTGAATCTCAAAACCGTGGCAGAGGTAACGCGGAATCAATCCGGCCTGATTCGTGTACAGTCGGAGGGATACCCCGCTGTTGAGGTGGATTTGAGTGACCTGTCCGTCCGTGAAGAGGAAAAGAATACCACCGCGGCCCTGATTCGGGGCGTCGCGGCGGCATTCTCCCAGCGGGGCGCACACCTGGAGGGCTTTGATGCCCGTGTGCGTTCCGGCGTGCTCCCGGGCAGTGGCCTCAGTTCCTCGGCGGCTTTTGAGGTGCTGATGGGGACGATTTGCAATGAATTGTTCTTTGATAGGAAGCTCTCTGCCGTGGAGATCGCCCAGGTGGGTCAGTATGCGGAGAATGTCTACTTTGGAAAGCCCTGCGGCTTGATGGATCAGACCGCTTCCAGCGTCGGCGGCATGGTATTCATTGACTTCGAGAACCCGGACAGCCCTGTGGTGGAGCGGATCGACTTTGACTTTTCCGCCGCGGGTCATGCCCTGTGTATCATCGACAGCGGCGCGGATCACGCGGATCTGACGGGCGAATATGCCGCCATCCCCGGTGAGCTGAAAAAGATCAGCGCATTCTTTGGGAAAGAAGTCCTGCGGGATATCCCGGAAGCAGACTTTTTTGCCGCGCTGCCCGAGCTGCGGCACCGGGTGCCGGATCGGGCGATTCTCCGGGCCATCCATTTCTATCAGGAGAATAAGCGGGTGCAGCGGCAGGTTCAGGCGCTCCGGGACGGGGACTTTGATGCCTTTCTGGGTCTGGTTTCGGAATCCGGTCACAGCTCCTGGATGTATTTGCAGAATATCACGCCTACCGGCGCAACAGAGCATCAGGATGTGGCGGTGGCACTGGCGCTGTGCGATATACTGCTTCATGGGCGTGGCGCTTTCCGGGTCCATGGCGGCGGGTTTGCCGGTACGGTGCAGGCCTTCGTGCCGCTGGAGATGCTGGATTCCTTTAAAGAAGGAATGGAACGGGTTTTGGGTGAAGGAAAATGTCATGTGCTCTCCATTCGCAGCGAGGGCGGCATTCGGGAAGTGTAAGGAGGGATATCCATGAATGTATCTGAATTGATTTCTTCCCTGGTACAGTATGGTTTGGACTGCGCCTTGATCGAGCCTTGCGATACAAACTTCATAACCAACCAGCTTTTGCAGGCTCTTGGTCTGGACAGTTTCGAGCCTGCCGCCCCGGTGGATCTTCCTCTTGAGGAGATTCTGAAGGGCCTGGTGGATGACGCGGTGCGCCGGGGCATCTGCGGCGAGGATATTACCAGCCGGGATTTGCTGGACACCAAGCTGATGGGGATTCTGACCCCACCCCCCAGGGAGGTGCGGAAGAAATTCGCGGAAGCCTACCGGGAGTCCCCCGAAGCGGCAACGGACTGGTACTACCGGTTCTGCCAGGACACGGACTACATCCGCCGCTACCGTATTGTGAAGGATGTGCGGTGGAAAACCGATACGGAGTATGGGAAGCTGGACATCACCATCAATCTCAGCAAGCCGGAAAAAGACCCCAAGGCCATCGCGGCAGCGAAGAACGCGCCCCAGTCCGGCTATCCCAAGTGCCAGCTGTGCGCGGAAAATGAAGGCTATGCCGGTCGGATGAACCACCCTGCCCGTCAGAATCACCGGATCATCCCGCTGGAAATCGCGGGGCAGAATTGGTTTTTGCAGTATTCTCCCTATGTTTATTATAACGAGCACTGCATTGCCTTCAATGCTAGCCACACGCCCATGAAGATCGACCGGGCAGCCTTTGAAAAGCTGTTGGACTTTGTCACGATCTTCCCGCACTACTTCATCGGCAGCAATGCCGACCTGCCTATCGTAGGGGGCAGTATTCTGAGCCATGAGCATTTCCAGGGCGGACGCTACTGCTTCCCCATGGAGCAGGCACCGGTGGAACAGGAGATCACCTTCCGGGGGTACGAAGATGTCAAAGCAGGTCTCGTAAAATGGCCTATGAGTGTTATTCGGCTGGACTGCCCGGATAAGAATAAGCTGGTTGATCTGTCAGACAAAATTCTGAAAGCTTGGCGGGGCTACTCTGACGAGGAAGCATTTATCTTTGCGGAAACCCACGGCGAATCTCACAATACCATTACCCCCATTGCCCGCCGCAGGGGAGAATCTTATGAACTGGATCTGGTTCTGCGGAACAACATCACCACGGAAGAACATCCGCTGGGCGTATACCATCCCCACGCGGAGCTGCACCACATCAAGAAGGAGAACATCGGCCTGATTGAGGTCATGGGTCTGGCTGTGCTGCCCTCCCGACTGAAAGGAGAGCTGGCGGCGCTGGAAGAAGCCATTCTGGCCGGTGCTGATATCGGCGCTGACCCGGTGCTTTCCAAGCACGCACCCTGGGTGGAGGAACTGAAAACACGGCACACCTTCACCAAAGAGAATACCGCCGCCATCCTTCAGGAAGAGGTCGGACAGGTGTTTGCCAAAGTGCTGGAACACGCGGGTGTTTACAAACGGACGGAGGATGGCCGAAAGGCGTTCCTGCGGTTCGTTGAGGTGGTCAATCAGGAGGTTAGAAAATGAACGTATTGGTAACTGGCGGAGCCGGGTATATCGGAAGTCATACCGTCGTGGAACTGCTGAACGCCGGCCATGAAGCGGTGATTGTGGACGATCTTTCCAACGCCAAGGCGGACGTGATTGATCGGATCGAAACCATTACCGGGAAAAGACCTGCCTTCCATCAAATCGACTGCGCGGACGGCGCAGCACTGCGCCGCGCGTTCGCTTCCTGTAAAATTGATGCGGTTATCCACTTTGCCGGTTTCAAAGCTGTGGGCGAGAGCGTGAGAAAGCCGCTGCAGTATTACAGAAACAACTTAGACAGCACCATGACATTGTTGGAGGTTATGGAGGAATTCGGTTGTAAGAAGTTTATCTTTTCTTCCTCCGCCACGGTCTATGGCCCCAACAATCCCCACCCGTACAAAGAGGATATGCCAGCCATTCAGTCCTCTTCACCCTACGGGTGGACAAAGGTGATGATTGAACGGATTCTGACGGACTATGTAACCGCCCATCCGGATTTCTGCGCGATTCTGCTGCGGTATTTTAACCCCATCGGCGCTCACGAGTCCGGCCTATTGGGAGACGATCCCAACGGAATTCCCAACAACCTGATGCCCTACATCGGCCGCGTGGCTGCGGGACAACTGGAGAAGCTGACGATTTTCGGCGGCGACTATCCCACGCCGGACGGCACCTGCCAGCGGGATTACCTCCATGTGGTCGATCTGGCCGTTGGACATCTGAAAGCGCTGGAATATGCTGCAGACCATACTGGTGCAGAGGCAATCAATCTTGGCACGGGACACGGTATCTCTGTTTTGGAACTGGTTCATGCATTTGAGACAGCAAACCAGATGAAGCTGCCCTATGTGATTGGCCCGCGCCGGGATGGAGACCTTCCCGCTTTTTGGGCGGATGCGCAAAAAGCGGAAACAATTCTTGGCTGGACGGCAACGCACTCTGTAGAGGATATGTGCCGCAGCTCCTGGGAATTTGCCAGGAAGAGTGCGGAACAATAATTTGAGTTTCATTTTTTCAAGGAATCGTATAATTATTTGAGCAAAAGATATAATATCGGAGAAAACCCTCTTACACAAGGGCCAATGGGGATACAACCGTTTACCCCACAATTTTTAGAAGGCGTAGGCAGCGAATCCGCTGCTTGCGCCTTTAACTTTTTCGACACCGCTCTGCAAAGTCCGCTAAGTCTGGTTTATGCTCTAAAATACTGTTCCATAATACCTGGTTACGGAGATGTTCTACAGGATTACCCAGTGCCAAAGCCATGATTCTGCTCTGAGTATCATCGTGGATTATGTGATCATCACATCCGTAGAACAGACGGAAAATATGGATATCCGCAGTCTTACTGATCTTCCGGTACAGACGTTTGAAGCAGACAATTGTGATCGAATAGAATCAGGGAGCCTCGGATAACAGCCGAGGCTCCCTAACTGTCCCTGTATTTTTTGGGTGTCATCCCATATTTCCCTTGAAAAATCCTATGGAAGTAGCTCAAGTTGCTGTAGCCCACTGCTTCCCCGATTTCTTCCACATGGAGGGTGGTGTGTTTTAAAAAGTAGGCTGCCTGGGTCAGGCGTTTATCCTGAAGCATTTCCTTGAAGGTTTTCCCTGTCCGGCGTTTGATCTCCCGGCTGAGCCAATAGAGATCATAGTGCAAGGAATCCGCGATTTCTGTCAAACTGCCGTTACGGTAGTTCTCCTCGATATAACGAAGAACCTTCACGGTAGCAGCTTCCTCTGAGGAACCCGATACCAGCCTGTCCGTGTGGTTCAGCAGCTGCATAAAAAGCAGTCCCATGGTAGTCTGGCAGATGCTGCGGCGGTTGGGCGCAGCGCCTTTTATCAGTGTCCAAATGAGATTTTCTATCAGGTTCTGGATGGGAAGAACATCGGCAACCTGAAAATACAGACAGTTTGTATTCCCGGTAGAATTGCCAAGACTGTCCACGATGAAATTCCGCAGAGGCGTTTTATCCTCATCCAACATTTCCAGAACCTTGTCAAAGAACTGGGGCAGGATGATGAAGTTCACCGCGATATCGTTTTCTCCTGCGGGCAGAATTTCTTGCCGGGCGCCCTGACCGAAGAACAGCAGTTCTCCCTCATGAAGCACAATTCTCTTGCCATTGGCGATCTGCGTGGTACTGCCGCAGCACATGTAGACCACCTCCACATAGTTGTGGCTGTGCGCCGGGAAATGGGCGAACCGGGTATGGGGGCGAATGGTTATGAGCCGTCCGCTATCCAACAGTTTTTTTGCGTCAACCACATCGGAATCTGCATCCATGTAGATACCCCGCTGGATTGCGGTACTTCCACCCAAAAGAGCCCTTTCCTCTGGGCTGATGACACGCAGTATGTTCAGAAGTTCTTCGCTTATCATAACATCACCGATTTCTATTGTACACGATTCTACCCTTGTTTGCAATGCAAATAAGGACAGTTTTTTAAGCAAATGCGGGTCTTACAATTTCGCTGCGAACATGGTTTAATAAATCCGGGTGATGAATATGAAATACGCGCTTGCGGTTGATATCGGCGCATCCTCCGGTCGTCACATTGTCGGATGGCTGGAAGACGGCAAAATCAGAACCAAAGAGGTATATCGTTTTCCCAACGGCGTGACCGAAAAAGACGGACGCCTGACCTGGGATATGGATGGCCTGCTGGAGCATGTAAAATGTGGCATCGCAGAAGCAAAGAAGCAATTTTCCACTATTGACACGCTTTCCATCGATACTTGGGGTGTGGACTATGTTCTGCTGAAAGGTGACGAGGAAGTTTATCCCGTCTATGCCTACCGGGACAGCCGCACCGAGGCGGTGGTTTCGCAGGTACATGAGATAATTCCGTTTTCTGAACTGTACCGCCATACCGGCTGCCAGTTCCAGCCTTTCAACACCATCTATCAGCTTTATCACGAGAAACTGAACGGCCGATTGGAGGGTGTCACCGACATGCTGATGATACCGGAGTATCTGATATGGAAGCTCTGCGGTGTGAAAGCAAGGGAGTACACCAATGCCACCACAATGGGCATGATTAACGCTCAGACTGGTGAATTCGATATGGAAATTGTGGAGGCTCTCGGCTATCCGAAGCATCTGTTCCCGAAGCTGAGCCAGCCCGGGACGGTGATTGGGGAGTACGAGGGAATCCGGTGTGTCCTCTGCGCCACCCACGACACCGGCTCAGCGGTAGAGGGTATCCCAATGGAGGGCAATCAGCCTTACATTTCCTCCGGCACCTGGTCCCTTCTGGGCGTGAAAACCCCGAAACCTATCACAGACAGGGCCAGCGAGGAAGCCAACTACTCCAACGAGGGCGGCGTGGGTTACAACCGTTACCAGAAAAACATCATGGGCATGTGGCTGGTCAATGAGCTGCGCCGGGACATCTGCCCGGAGCTACCGTTCCCGGAGATCGTGAATGCGGCGGAGGAAAGCACCTGCGGCATTCTGGTGGATGCCAATGCCCAGGAGTTCCTGGCACCCAAGAGCATGAAAGCTGCCTTTGACAAGGCAACAGGCGGCAGTCTGCATACCATTGGCGACTATTTCCGCTGTGCTTACCGGTCTTTGGCAGTCAGCTACCAGAAGGCAATTGAGGAACTGGAAGCCAACACCAGAAAACAATATGAAAAGCTGTACATCGTAGGCGGCGGAGCAAAGAACGCTTTCCTGAACCATCTGACAGAGGAAGCCACCGGAAAGCAGGTCATCGCCCTGCCCATTGAAGCCACCGCTTTGGGAAATCTGAAAATACAAATGGAGGCAGACAAATGAGTTACGAAGAAGCAAAAGCCAAATATGCCGCTATCGGCGTGGACACCGACGCGGCCATCGTGAAGCTGAAAACTGTGCCCGTGTCTGTGCACTGCTGGCAGGGAGACGATGTCCGGGGCTTCGACACCGATCCCAGCAAGCCCCTGACCGGCGGCATCCAGACCACCGGAAACTACCCCGGCCGCGCCAGAACTCCTGAGGAACTGATGACCGATCTGGACATGGTGCTGAAGCTGTGCCCCGGCACCAAGAAGATGAACCTCCACGCCAGCTACGCCATTTTTGAGGACGGTGAGTGGGCAGACCGGGACAAGTTGGAGCCGAAGCATTTCAAAAAGTGGGTGGACTTCTGCAAGGAGCGGGGGCTGGGATGCGACTTTAACCCCACCTTCTTCTCCCATCCCAAGGCCAACGGCCTGACCCTGTCCTCTCCCGACGAGGAAATCCGCCGATTCTGGATTGACCATGGCAAAGCCTGCATCCGCATCTCCAATTACCTTGCCGAAGAATTGGGCCAGCCCTGTGTTATGAACATCTGGACCGGGGACGGCTTCAAGGACATTCCTGCTGACCGCATGGGCCCCCGTGTCCGCTACAAGGAGGCAATCGACGAAATTCTCTCGGAGCCCTACGACTTCGCCAAGGTCAAGCCCTGCATCGAAAGCAAGGTGTTTGGCATCGGTGTGGAGGCTTACACCGTGGGCAGTGCCGAGTTCGCCCTGAGCTACGCGGCAATGAATCAGGACAAGTGCATTCCCCTGATGGACAACGGCCATTACCATCCCACCGAAGTGGTGTCTGATAAAATCCCCGCCCTGTTGGCCTTCTTCCCGGAGATCGCCCTGCATATCACACGGCCCATCCGCTGGGACTCTGACCATGTGGTGCTTCTGGACGACGAAACCAAGGAAATCTGCAAGGAAATTGTCCGCTGCGGCGGTCTGGAGGGCCGGGTGAATATTGCCCTGGACTATTTCGATGCCTCCATCAACCGGATTTCCGCATGGACTGTGGGCTTCCGGAATGTCCAGAAGGCCCTGCTGATGGCCCTGTGTACCCCCAATCTCACTGCCATGCAGAATGACGGCAACTGGACGGAGCTGATGGTCATGCAGGAGGAGCTGAAAACCATGCCCTTCGGGGAAATCTGGGCGGAGTATTGCCGGGAATGCGGCGCTCCCGTCGACGGTGAGTGGTACGCATCTGTTAAGAAGTATGAAGCCGAAGTGCTGAGCAAGAGAGGATAAAGAATATGAAAGACATTTTTACTGCACCCTTTGTGGAGGAAATGCGGAAAACCACTGCAAACATGTACCGTCTGGGCTGGGACGAACGCAACGGCGGAAACATCAGCTATCTGCTGGATGCTGAGGAAGTCGGGGAATTCCTTGACCTGAATCACGTTATCCGAACCATCCCCTTGGGCTTTGATGCTACTTCCATTATCGGAAAGATTTTCATCGTCACCGGCACCGGTAAGTATTTCAAGAATGTGGATGCAGACCCGGAAACCAATCTGGGCATCGTTCGCATCGCTGCCGACGGACAGACCGCCGAGCTGTTGTGGGGCTACAAAGACGGAGGCAAGTTCACATCCGAATTTCCTGCCCATCTCATGAGCCACATGGCCCGTCTGAGTGTTGACCCCGACAACCGAGTCGTTATGCACTGCCATCCCACTTATACCCTCGCCATGAACTATGTCCACGAGTTGGATGAGAAGAAATTCACCCATACGCTCTGGGAAATGTGTACCGAGTGCATCGTGGTGT
>CALYTB010000026.1 GCA_945486035.1 uncultured Clostridia bacterium | reverse complement strand
AAGGACGGACGTTGACCGTCCATCAGCGATTTGCAAAATCGCGTAGCCGCTGGAACTTTCCAGCGTTACCAGAACACGCTTTCAGTGTTCTACGGGGATTGGGGCAGAGCCTCAACAAGCAGAAACCCCTCATTTCCACTTTCGCAGAAATGAGGGGTTTTCGCATCTGTATTACAGATGCATTGCTTGCCCCTCGTGAAAACAACGTATTTTTAAGGAAAGGAAATAGAAGACATGACAAATACTTATACCTCTATCGATCAGCTTCCCATCACCCTCTGCGCCGAGGATGTGGCGCAGGTTCTGGGGATTTCCCGGGCAGGAGCCTACACGCTGATGCACTCCAAGGGCTTTCCCACCATCCAGATCGGCAAACGCATGGTTGTCCCAAAGGACAAGCTGCTGGCATGGATGGAAGAACAGAGCGCCGCGTAAGGGAGGGAACGCCCATGCAAACGACTGAAATTCTGCGAACGGAAGTCAAGTTCCGGTTCATCGATTATCTGAAAGCCGCCCAGATTCCCTACTACGAACCCTCCCTCACCGTCTGCCCGCATTGCGGGCAGCACGCGCAGGTGGTAGGGGATTTCCTCTGGAACTGCCCCAACTGCGGCAGCAAAGGGGATGTGATGGACTACGCCATGGAAAGCCATGGCTTCCGAAAACCAGCCGATGCCCTCAAGCACGTTTGCCGGGTGCTGGGGGTCAAGATATGCAGCCTCGACACCATCGCCGCCGACGAGCTGATGGATATGCAGTTCCCGGACAACCCGGAGCTCATCGAAGGGCTGCTGGGCAAGGGGCTGTATCTTTTGGCGGGCGCTTCCAAAATCGGAAAGTCCTGGCTGGTGCTGTGGCTGGCACATTGCGTCAGTCTGGGGCTGCCGGTGTGGGAGCTGAAAACCCGGCAGTGCGGCGTGCTCTACCTGAGCCTGGAGGACACCGACCAGCGGCTCCAGCGCCGTCTGGTGGAGGTCACCGGCGGCGAAACCGGAGACCTGACCATTGCCACCGATGCGGAACTGCTGGGAAGCGGACTGGAAGAACAGCTCACCAATTTCCTGAGCGACCACCCGGAGACGAAATTCGTCATCATCGACACCCTGCAAAAAATCCGCCAGCTGAAAGCGGACAGCTACAGCTACGCCGGGGACTACGCCACCCTGACGGTACTGAAGCAAATCGCCGACCGCTTCGACCTGACCATCCTTCTGGTGCATCACACCCGGAAGCAGGAGGCCGACGACGCGGTGGATAAAATCTCCGGCACCACCGGACTGATCGGCTGTGCCGACGGTTCGCTGATTCTGGAAAAAGAAAACCGGCTGGGGACGCAAGGCTCGCTTACCGTCACCAGCCGGGAGCACCCGGACAAAAAGCTGCTGCTGGATTTTGACCGGGAGAAAAAGATTTGGCAATTTTTAAGCTACGCCGATTCTCAGGAGGAAGAACCGGAGGATCCAATCCTCGCGGCAGTGGGAGACTTTCTGAAAGACAAGCCTTCGTGGAAGGGGACAGCAACGGAACTTTTGGATGCCCTTCTGAAAATCAACATCAACCTACTTGCTAAGCCCAACTCTTTGGTGCGAAAGCTTAACGCCAAAACCAGAGAGCTGTCCGAACGCTACGGCATCCGCTACTTAGGGCGACGGGAGGAAAATGTGAAGTATCTGATTCTGGAAAGGGTGTCCGATAAAAACGATATGTGCGATATTTCAGACGCCCCGCCCGGTGCCTGATTATCGCACCAATCGCACATACCGCACAAATTCACTTCGCCGAAAAATTCGGCGAAGTTGTGCCGCCGCAAACTTTACAAAATAAACCGCCATGCTGTACAATGACCGTGACGAAACACATTGTGCCAGCGGAAAGGAGTTCAATGGCAAAGAAAAGAACCAACGGCGAAGGTCATATTCGCCAGCGCAAAAACGGCCTTTGGGAGTGTACCATCATGGATGGATTTCAGCCCAACGGCAAACGCAAGTACAAAAGCTTTTACGGCAACACCCAGTCGGAAGTCAAGAAAAAGATGCGAGCCTATCTCCGGGCGAAGGAAGAAGGGGTAATTCTCGCCCATGAGTATACCTTCAGTGAATGGGCGGAGCTGTGGTTTGAAAACCACAAGGATAACATCCAGTCCACCACACAGGAGAGCTACCGCTACACCCTGCGGATTCTGGAAAGCCATTTCGGCAGACGCAAGCTCGATCAGATCAAAGCCTATGACATCGAGCAATTTCTGAAACAGCTTCGCCAGAGCAAGGCCTCCAATTCCCGGATCTCCCAATGCCGGGGGATGCTGTTTCAGATCTTCAACAAGGCGGTTGCCAACGATCTGCTGAACAAGAATCCCGCAGCCTATGCGGACAAGATGCGAAAGGCACGGCCCAAGCCGAAGGAGGCCTTCACCACCCGGGAAGTCCAGCTCCTTCTGGACAAGCTGCCCCAGAACAAAATCGGCTGGAGCATCCGGCTGATGCTGGGAACGGGAATGCGAACCCAGGAGCTGCTGGGGTTGGAACCCCGGCACATTGCGGAGGACGGCTCCACCATCACCATCGAGCAGGCGGTGTGCATGGACAAGGGCACGGCGACGCTGGGGACGCCTAAATCCTTTGACAGCTACCGCAGCATCCCGGTTCCCGAAAACCTCCGCTGCTATGCAAAGCTGCTCCGTGACACGGAGGACAAGTTCATCTGGGAATCTCCCAGAAAGCCGGGGATGCCCTGCAATCCATCCACCTTCCGGACGCAGTTTCAGAAGGCAGTGAAAGGGGTGGAGGGGGTTCGGATTCTGACGCCCCACAGCTGCCGACACACCTATGTTTCCCAAATGCAGATGCTGGGCGTTGACCTGGCAACCATCCAGAGCATCGTGGGTCACGCGGATGTGGACATGACAAAGCACTATCTGCACGTTCAGGAGCCGGTGAAATTGGCGGCAATCGGGAAGTTTTCCAGTGCCTTTTCCGGGGGAAAAGACCCGGATTTGGACGTATTGGACCACTTGGAACCGTTGTAATTCCGGTACGATTCCGGTACGGTGAGTAACGCAAACCGGGGCGTAACGCCCCGGTTCGGAAAATACGGATTATACAGGGATTATTCACGATTACAACAAGAAAAAGTCCTGAAAACCAATGGTTTTCAGGACTCGTGGTGGAGATAAGCGGGATCGAACCGCTGACCTCTTGAATGCCATTCAAGCGCTCTCCCGGTTGCATCGGTTACATACCCCCGCAAACCGGGCAGTAAGAACGTTTCAATACATGGGAAACACGTTTGTGGACAAACTAATTTCGCCGAGAAAGAAACAAGGGCAATAACCCAGACGGATTATTGCCCCGAATCAACAAAACAAAAACAAATAGAAACTTAAATGCAAATACTATCAAAGAGACAGAACTAGGAATGCAAACCTATCTAACACTTATAGTATACGCAATTTGAGCAAAAAGTCAACTGTTTTTTCTAGTCGAATTATGGCTGCAACCAGTAGCTGTCAGGACGAGCAATCAACCGAGCATTATTGTATGCCATTTCGGTAGTCAAACAAGTGTGACCATAGTACATGGTTTTGTCATCACTCAAAGACAAAACTAACGCCAAATCGGCGGTATCGGGATTTGTCAAATATAGCGGTGCAAGAAGCTGGATTTTTCCATTGAACTGCTGAGGCACAATCGTTTTGTAATTTGCCTCAATTCTCTTTTTGACGGAACGAATCGCTCCATCAATTAGATTTTGACAGAAGTCTTTTCCGTTAGCTCTTAATTGTTCTGGAATTCTCAAAAAGTTTTCTTCATCATAAAGAATGTGATTCCACTGAGGAACAATTTCGAGGTTAATATCAAAAATAAGCGAACTAGGATCGGTGAAATAGTTTGCTCTACGCAGACCCGAAACCGCAGCAGTGGGAATGTTGGAAAACTTGATGGTGTAACTGTTGTAGAAACTGGTGAACCGCCACGGCTGGAATCCCTCAATAGGGTTCTTCACACAGTAAAAATAGATCGGCTGCCATGTCTTATCATACAGGCCGGTGTTGAAGCAAGCTGCGTTTTCATCCATGTAGATGATCTGCTGCTTTTCATCTTCGTTTGCCGCTTCTCTCTCCTGCCACAATTTCTCGAAGGTGTAATAAAGGTAATTCCGCAGGATGCCGAAATCATTTTTTCCGGCATAGCTCCACTTTTCGGGAGGAAGCTCGTTGGTAGCTAAAACTTTGAGCTTGTTGGTGTAGAAATCATAGTTGCCCAAAAAGGCCCAATCTTTCAGTAACATATACAGTTCTCCTTTGTTGTATTATATGGGAAATAAATTACACGCATAGGGGTAGTTACTTTGCTCGCTTGATCTGTAAGGATGCAAAATCAATAACTCTAGGGACGGCTAATGTGCCAGATGGTAAATCTAATAGGTATTCAACTTCCGCTGCGTTAATGCTCAACCCATACGAGCGTGAAAGTTCATCCATGAATTCAATCGGATTGAAAACATTTTCTTGCAGCAGCATAATTACAGATGTTTTGAGTAGTGCCGGACTTGCTGTAATAAGAATATCATCCAACGGTTCTTCTTTGCGGAGTCCACGTCTTTGCATAACACGGATCAGATTTTGATAATCGTCTGTCGAAATAATACCAAGCTTTTCAGATCGACGGATCATTGCCGCAATAGAGACTTTCCACTTTTTCTTTAACTGCTTGTAGTAAGTTATTGTTTGTGGCCCTCTTTCGGCATCTTTTCTGAAGGTTTCTTCCGGCAACAGGAAAGCGGCTGCAAAGTCGTTAGCTTCACGTTCTTTGAGCTTGAATTCCTCTTTGGAAATATCTTCGATATCTTCGCTCCATTCATGCAGACAGATATGGCCTAGTTCGTGGGCAATATCAAAATGAATTCGTGCAGCTGAAGTTTTGTTGTTAGAATATGCAATGATGTATGTGGGTGTATCAGCAGCTCCCATGAACTGACTAAACGCATCAACATCATTCGTACTGGTAGAAAAGGAAGTAACTAAAATGCCATGCTGTTCTACAACAGAAATTAAGTTGTCTATGGGGCCACGTCCTAGTCCCCAGGCATCCCTCAAAGCATAAGCGGCTTGTTCGGGGGTTATATCATCCGGCAAACCGAGCGGTTTGTATTCCGGAAATGCTACATAGTCCTGCAGCAGGGAATAAATCTGTGCAAGATAATCCATTTTAACAATTTGCTCGCTCCGGTATTTCTTGTTCGTTGTGAGCAAAGAACGAAAATATACTGTTCCAGAAGCAAATGTAGTAGGATGCTCATAAAAATATCTGACAGGAAAATCAAGCTCTTGAGCTAGTCGTGCAACAGTTGTTTTGTCTGTGGGTTGGCTTTTTGAAATCTCATACATTGATAGGGTCTGCCGTTGGCAGCCAACACGTTCAGCTAGTTCAGCAACGGTAAGTCCCCTGTAAATACGTGCTTTTTTTAAGCGCTCTCCATTAAACGGGGTGTTCATATGGGCGTTCCTCTTTCATAAATATTTACTTGCTGCTGCGCCATACATAGAGTATACTTGTTCATGGAATCGCCTTTAGGGCCGACGTTGTGTCGGCCCTAAGTTCAAAGGCAATCAACCTTCTTTTGCGGCGGCGATATCCAACTCTTTTTGCTTGGGGCGGGATTTTTGCCGTGCCATGGCCTTTGCAGTAAGACTGAGCCCACGGTTGGGCTGGTTGCCGGGAGAACCGGGATCTGCAACTTCTTCGACCACAGCACTTTCGTCTGCGGCAATGTACCGAGACCAATCCTGTTCGCTGTTCTGGGCAATGTCCAAGGACGGAGTGACCATAACAGCACGGATGTGGGTCAACTGGTAGCCGACGGTTTCAAACAGAACCAACACATGATGGCGAACGACTTCCGCATCACCTTCAAGGTCATGCAGCATGGTTTGAACCAGCTCCGCAAGGCGATCCTCGTCAGAAAAGGTATGGGGAATAAAGCTGAGTTGCTGCTGATCAGATAGCAGATCCTCATTGAACTGTTTTGCCAGCATATCGATGTAGTGCATATGCACCCTCTTGTGCTGTCGGTTATGCAGTTCCGTAAAGCGCTTTTCACGCATGAAGGTGAGGATGCACTGCGTTGATCTTTCAAATACGATCAGCATTTCCCACGGTCCACGATGAGCTTTCGCAATCGTACAATCTTCGGTGTCCAGCGTCTTGATGATGTTGGTGTTCAGCAGATCCCAGATCCGGGACGGAATGCTGTTTCTCGTCTGGAGATCATGCTGGCGGATATCCGCACGGATATCATCACCAACGGCGTCCTCAACGCATCGGACGATTTTTGCGATCAACTCAGAGGGAAAAGAAATGGCGGTTGTGTGCATACTGCACCTCCTTAATTGGTTCTGACACAATTATAGGCGATTCACCTGAAAATGTCAAGAAGTATTTTGCGAAAAATTATTCTTGACTATGAGGTGCTGTGTAGAGCGAGAAATAGACATCTCTCTAAACACGAAATGCGTCCCGAATTGGGACGCATTTCATGGAAAATATGTAGTTATGGGGGTATCATTCATCCGGTGGAAAAAATGGGGGTTACTGACCATCCGGGTGTAAATGGGTAGGGAGCTTGAATGGCGGGGTATGTCAATCTGGGTCAAAAAGTTATGAAAAAGCCTGTTTTCTTACGAAAACAGGCTTTTCGTAAGACCTTTTGGTGGAGATAAGCGGGATCGAACCGCTGACCTCTTGAATGCCATTCAAGCGCTCTCCCAGCTGAGCTATACCCCCGAATACTCCGATTTTGAGGTCGGAAATTCGGTCTTACGATATTTCATTGTCGAATATGGTTGTCTAACTGCGGGCGCGTCTTCAACTATCCACGCTCCCAGCTGAGCTATACCCCCATATTCGGTTCACTGTCTTGCTCTGTCGGACAGCTTCTGTATTATAGCACAGGGGCGAAAAATGTCAAGGGTTTTTTTCAATTTTTTTGATTTTCTTTTGCGGGATGGAGCATGTCTGTTCTTATAGGGGAAGGGGGCAGCCGGGGCGGTTCGCTCCGGCTGGGTGTTGGTTACAGTTTTTTCACGGCCCGCAGTTCGATGTAGCCACGCTCGCCTCTGGGCTCCAACTGGATGCGGGGGGCGGTGTCATCCCAGCGATAGCCGATGACGGTGGGATCGTACCGGTCCATGGCCCGCTCCACCGCCGCGATTGCTTCGATGTAGTCCTCCTCCCGGAAGGGCTCCCCCTGGAATTGGAGGTACGCTTCCTCCGGCAGCTCGATCACATCAAAGCCCTCGGGGATTGTCCCGGCGTAATCCTCCGCGGCCTCCACGCCCTGGACATAGATGGAGGTTCCCGGCGTTCGGTACTGTTCCGGCAGCCAAAGGCACACCGGCTCGCCGCAGAGGGAATCCATACTGGTCAGAATTCCCCAGATGTCGCAGCCTGCCTCCGCGCAGTAATCCAGATAGTGTTCCGCCCGGAGTCCCCTTTTGAGAATTACCTTCCGCCGGGGCTTGCGGATCAGCTGGACAAATACGCTCTGTACGTTATCCATATCGATGTATTCCTTTCTCATGTGTCTGAACTTCACACCGTAGGGAATAAACAGCGGAATGGGGCCTGGGTTTCTGGCATACTCCGCCGGATTGCAGCCAAATTCCCGGCGAAAAGCTCGGGTGTAGCCGTCCACACTGCCGAAGCCCAGGTCGAAGGCTGCGTCAATCACGCGGGAATGCTCCTTCTTCAGCCGCATAGCCGACCGGGACAGCCGCAGCCTGCGCACATAGTCCGCCACCGTCAGACCCGTATACTCCCGGAATAGGCGATAGGAATACCACGGAGAAAACAGCGATACCTCCGAGAGCCTGTGCAGGGTGATCTCCTCTCCCAGATTCGCCTCGATGAATTCCTGCATCTTCTGTACCGCCAGAATCCGTTCGTCCATTGTGCATCCCTCCCATGGTACCATTGTATCAGACGGTAAGCCAGGATTTCCCGATATTTTTTGCCAAACGGTTCAGATACCCAGCTTTTGAGGATCCGGCTGGGGGTACGCAAGCCGGTAGATCCTTCCCTGGGGGTCCCGATCCAGGAAGAAATGGTCAAATAAGTCCCGGCGAAGGGTCGCC
The DNA here is from genome assembly GCA_945486035.1 of uncultured Clostridia bacterium. Classification (GTDB taxonomy): domain Bacteria; phylum Bacillota; class Clostridia; order Oscillospirales; family Oscillospiraceae; genus Faecousia. Next base: position 11,524 of record CALYTB010000026.1, on the reverse strand, counting down.
GGATCGTCGAAGGTATGCCACGCTTTCAGAATCTCGCCCAGCTCCCGCTCGGAGTAGTCGTGCCCCGGTTCGATTTTCTCCGCCAGGTAGAGGAGGGCATACAGCTTCTTTTTCCGCTTGGCGGGAAAACCCGTCAGCCTCCCCTCAGAGTCCAGAAGCCCCCGAAGCTGTGTTCTTGCCTCCATAGCCTCCAGCAGCCTCCGGGCAAACAGCTTCGCCCCCTCCCGGGCCTCGGCCGTCTGAAAGGAAGCCAGATCATCCTCGTCCCGGACGGAGTACATTCCCAGATAGTTTAACGATGAATGCTCGCACAGCCGCCTCACTCCGGTTTCAAAGGGTCCGGCTCCGTATTCCCGGTCATAGCCGTGGGTGGTCAGAATGGCAACGTACTTTCCCTTCCACAAAGAGCCCCGGGCGCTTCCGTAGAACTTGTTCAGTCCATAGTGCCGGTCCAGCACTGCCTTCATGGGTGCGGTACAGTACCAAGTGTAAACAGGCGTGGCCAGCACCACACAGTCCGCCCACAGGACACTGTCCACAACCTCGTACATACCGTCATGCTGAACACAGCTGTATGTCCCCTCCACATCCTGACAGGCGTAGCAGCCCAGGCAGGGGTGGATGTTTTTGTCCGACAATGTCATGTACCGGGTCTCGGCCCCCAGCCGTTCCAGCTCCTCCCGGAAGGGCTTGCACAGCTCGGCAGTGTTCCCCCCGTGCCGGGGACTTCCCATCAAAATAAGGACTTTCATTTCCTGTTCACTCCTTATCAAATCATCGAAAGGACCACAAATTGTTGTTTACAGTTTTCAAACGCACTTCGTCCTTACTGTAGGGGAGCCATTCATGGCTCCCGTGGGGCAGTACGTTTTCGCCGAAATGTGGAGCAAATCGGAACAATGTACCGCCGGGAGTGGTGCTCCGCGCAGCGAATCAGAATTACAATGATTGCCGGTGGCAATCATTCCATAATTCAAATGAATGGCTCCCCTACAGTTGGATTTGGACGTTTTGATCATTCTGAAAGGATGCCAAAATTGTCAACTGTTAACTGTCAATTGTCAATTCGGCGAAGCCGCTAAACAACAATTTGTCGTTCTCCCGTTTACTTCGTCAGATCGGTCAGCGCGCATTCCAGCTGGCAGTCGCAGGGCTCCTTTTCCACACAGAGGGCGTTATACTCCTCCGCCTCCCGGCAGCCCATGGCATCGTAGAACGCCTGGCTTTCCACCGCCGAGTGGGCGCTGATGTACAGCTTCTCTGCCCCTGCATCTCTGGCCCACTGCTTTGCGCTCACCATAAGCTTCCGCCCGATGCCTCTGCCCCGATACTCCTCGGACACGTGGATGCAGGTAAGCTCCAGATATTGCCCCCGGCTCCCGGAAAACGCCCCCTCCACAGAGGCGAAGCCCTTCAGCACGCCGTCCTCAAAGTCCCTGAATACCACACCCCCGGTGTCCAGGGTATTGCGCAGACACTGAACCAGCAGGAGATATTCTTCCTCCGTCCAGTCATCTACAAAAGGATCGTCCAGGATTACCCATCCGGCATCTGTTTTCCGTCTGCATTTCGTTACCACCTGACGTCTGTGAAACTGCGCGAACAGCGCTCTTTCCAGTTCCTCCTTCTCCAGCTTACGAACCATCTGTGCGCATCCTTTCTTCCCATTCCTCCCGGGAGATGGAATATACCCTCGTCACCGTGTTCACGGGATCATCGTATTCCTCCACGAATTTCATTCCGTTCTTCAGCGCCACGGAGTAGGAGCCCACATTGGTGTATTTCATATAGGAATACACTCTGGGCAGCTTCCGTTCCCGGAAGGCATATTCCATACACTTTGCAGCGGCTTCCGAGGCGTAGCCCTTCCGTTGCTGAGCTTTTCGGATGTGATAGCCGATTTCCGGCAGCATCTGCCCATGAATGCACTGCATGGTAATGCCGCAGTCACCGAGGAATTCCCCGGTTTCCTTCAGAATCACTGCCCACAGGCCGAACCCGTAGGTGGCGTAATTTTCCAGATTCCAGTCAATCCAGCGCTGCACCTTCTCCCGGGAAAAGGGAGAAGGGTAATGCTTCATAACCTCCGCATCCGAGAGGATGGGGTACAGCTCGTCAAAATCCTCCCGGGCCAGCTCCCGCAAAATCAGCCGCCTGGTTTCCAATGTCATCACCGTGCCCCCCTATTTCAAAAGCAAGTGAGTCTAACCCCTGCAGATAAATTGTTGTTTACAGTTTTCAAACGCACTTCGTCCTTACTGTAGGGGAGCCATTCATGGCTCCCGTGGGGCAGTACGTTTTCGCCGAAATGTGGAGCAAATCGGAACAATGTACCGCCGGGAGCCATGAATGGCTCCCCTACAGTAGGATTTAGGCGTTTTTGATCATTCTGAAAGGATGCCGAAATTGTCAACTGTCAATTGTCAATTGTCAATTCGGCGTAGCCGCTAAACAACAATTTATACTCCCGACAATCGGTTTTTTTCTTCATTATACCTTCTCCGGCGCGGAAAAGATAGAAGGTTTTTTCCTGGAAATGTGTCAATTTTTTGGAAACCTCTTTCCTTTTTTCCACGGATGCATTACAATGGTATTGTAAATTGGAGGGGTGTGGGGCCCCTCTTTCAATAACAGGAGGTTCTCTATGACTTCATCCTATCTGACCCTGACACCTGCTCAGAAGCGGGCTCTGGATTCCGGTTTCTTTTCTGCCTTCGGTGGTGAGCCTGCCCGGTATTTCTCCGCCCCGGGCCGTACGGAAATCGGCGGAAATCACACCGACCACCAGCGGGGCCGGGTGCTGGCCGCGGCGGTGAATCTGGACACACAGGCCGCCGTCCGTCCCAACGGCACCTCCACCGTCCGGATACTGTCCAAGGGCTATCCCATGAGCGTGGTGGATCTGACCCAACTGACCCCTCAGCCGGACGAAATCAACACCACCCCCGCCCTGATCCGGGGGGTCTGCGCCCGGTTCGCCCAGCTGGGCTGCAATCTCCAGGGCTTTGATGCCTACTGCGAGTCCACCGTGCTCCCCGGTTCCGGCCTCAGCTCCTCTGCTGCCTTCGAGGTCCTCATTGGCACCATTGTCAACCATCTGTTCTTCGACGGAAAGGCCACCCAGCCGGAGATTGCCCGGATCGGCCAGTACGCTGAGAATGTCTTCTTCGGCAAGCCCTGCGGCCTGATGGATCAGATGGCCTCCGCGGTGGGCAACCTGGTCACCATCGACTTTTTCGACAAGGAGCACCCGGTGATTGCGCCTGTGGACTTTGATTTCTCCGCCTGCGGCCATGCCCTGTGCATCATTGACAGCCGGGCCAGCCACGCGGATCTCACTGACGAGTACGCCGCCATCCCCGGGGAAATCAAGGCCGTGGCCGAGCGTATGGGCAAGGAAGTGCTGACCCAGATTGACGAACAGGACTTCTATGAAAAGCTGCCCGAGCTGCGCAAGGCCTGCGGAGACCGGGCGGTGATGCGCTGCATCCATTTCTACCAGGAGAACGCCCGGGTGCCCCGGCAGGTGGAGGCCCTGAGAAGCGGCGATTTTGACACCTTCCTCCGGCTGATCAAGGAGAGCGGCTATTCTTCCTACATGTATCTGCAAAATGTGATTCCCGCGGGCTACACTGCCCATCAGGATGTGGCCGTATCCCTTGCTCTGTGTGAGCACTACCTTCAGGGCCGGGGGGCTTACCGGGTCCACGGCGGCGGCTTCGCGGGCACCGTCCAGGCCTTTGTTCCCTTTGACCTGCTGGATGCCTTCCGCCGGGGCATTGACGGGGCTCTGGGAGATGGGGCCTGCCATGTGCTGTCCATCCGTCCCCAGGGCGGCGTGGAAGCCTTCCCCCAAGAATAATCGCAACCCAGCCATTTCCCGTGCCGGGGAGTGGCGGCGCAAGCAAGAGGCCGCCTCGTGTAGGACCTCTGCAAGCACTGACGGAAACAGGAAACCGCTCCTTCCAGGATGGGAAGGAGCGGTTTTATCACGCTTTCTGTTCGCAGTAGATGCAGCGGTGGATGTTCGCGGCCTTGTCGGTGAGACGGAAAATCTGGGGCAGCTCCTGCTCGGTCTGGGAAATGCACTTGGGGTTATGGCAGACAAAGTCATACCGCAGACCCTCGGTGTCGATTTCCTCCCGGGCGGGGCTGCGCTCCGCTTCCTCCAGCAGCATGAGGATCAGGGCCATGCGCATGTATTTGCCGTTGAGGGCCTGGCGGAAGTAGGCGGCCCTGGGGTCATCGTCCACCTTGACGCTGATCTCGTTGACCCGGGGCAGGGGGTGCAGGACGCACATTTTCTCCTTGGCAAGAGCCATTTTCTCAGGATTCAGCACATAGCTGTCCTTCAGCCGCTCGTACTGCTGGGGGTCATCGAACCGCTCCCGCTGGATGCGGGTCATGTAGAGCACATCACATTCCCCGATGGCCTCCTCCAGGGAGGTGACCTCGGTGTAGGGAATACCGAGCTTTTCCAGCACGTTGAAGCGGATATAGCTGGGAAGACGAAGCTCCTCCGGGGAGATCAGCACGAAGCGGATTCCTTCGTAGCGGCTCATGGCCTCGATGAGGGAGTGGACGGTGCGGCCGTATTTCAGATCGCCGCACAATCCGATGGTCAGATGGTCCAGCCGTCCCATTTCCCGGGAGATGGTCAGAAGGTCTGCCAGGGTCTGGGTGGGGTGGTTGTGGCCGCCGTCTCCGGCATTGATCACGGGGATGGTGGCGTTCCGGGAGGCGACGAAGGGGGCGCCCTCCCTAGGGTGGCGGGTGGCGATGATGTCCGCGTAGCAGCTGACGATTTTCGCGGTGTCCGCCATGCTCTCGCCCTTGGAGGCGGAGGAGGAAGAGGCTTCGCTAAAGCCCAGAACGCTGCCGCCCAGCTCCAGCATGGCGGCTTCGAAGCTGAGCCGGGTGCGGGTGGAGGGCTCAAAGAAGAGAGTGGCAAGCTTTTTGTATTTGCAGCGCTCCCGGTAGCTTTCCGGGTGGGCGATGATATCCTTGGCGGTGGCGATGAGGCGGTCCAGCTCGGCAACGCTCAGATCCAGAATACTGATGACACTTCTCATGCTTTCGCTCCGTTCACGGCCAGGTAATTGCGGATGCGCTCTACATTCTCGGCGTTGGCGGGGTTCTCCTCCAGGTACTCGATGATGTCATACACATCCACCACGGAGTACACGGGGAAGCCGAACTCCTCCTCCACTTCCTGCATGGCCAGCTTCTCGCCCTTGCCCCGCTCCTTGCGGTCTACCATGATGAAGGTGGCGGCGACCTTGACCCCCTCCAGATGGCGCAGGATCTCCATGCTCTCCCGGATGGCGGTTCCGGCGGTGATTACGTCCTCCACGATGACCACTTCCTCGCCGGGCTGGGGGACATAGCCCACGAACACACCGCCTTCACCGTGGTCCTTGACCTCCTTGCGGTTGAAGAAGAAGGGCACATTGAGGCCCCGCTTGCTGAGGGCTACGGCGGCGGACACGGCGATGGAAATACCCTTGTAGGCGGGGCCGTAGAGGACGGCTTTCTTGTCGCCCAGCTTTTCGGTGTAGGCCCGGGCATAGAACTCGCCCAGGGTGGCGATTTCCTCGCCGGTCTTGATCATGCCCGCGTTGATGAAGTAGGGGATCTTCCGGCCGGACTTGGCGGTAAAGTCGCCGAATTTCAGCACCCCGGCCTTTTCCAGGAACTGGATAAATTCTCTTTTGTAGCTTTCCATTTTGTTCTCTCCTGATTCATTGGATTTGTATAGAAAACACGGCGGGAAGATAAATTGATGTTTATAAAGATATGCTGTCATTGCGAGCCAGTGCGCACACTGGCGTGGCAATCCCCCGGTTCTTCCGAGAACTCCGAAAAACGGACAAACGCCCTAACAAACCGTCCTGAATTGTTGGGGGATTGCCACACCAGGCTGCGGCCTGGTTCGCAATGACAACTTCTTTTTTAGTGCTGTAAAGAACAATTTATCGTATTACCATTTTAGTCGCAGAACTCGGCGATGCAGCGTTTATAGGCGGCGACGGGGTCGGGTGCGGCGGTGATGGGGCGGCCTACTACGATGTAGTCGGAACCGATGGCCTTGGCGGCGGCGGGGGTCATGACCCGTTTCTGGTCGCCCACGTCCCCGTCGGCAAAGCGGACGCCGGGGGTCACGGTGAGGAAGTCTTTGCCGCAGCGGTCATGAACCTTGCCGGATTCCAGGGGGGAGCAGACGATGCCGTCCAGTCCCGCGTTCCGGGCGGTTTCGGCGTAGTGCATGACCACCTGGTCAATGGGGGCATGGATCATCAGATCCCGCTCCATGGATTCCTGGTCGGTGGAGGTCAGCTGGGTCACGGCGATGAGCAGGGGACGGGTGCCGTCGGGCCGGGTCAGGCCCTCAAGCGCGGCTTTCATCATGGCGGTGGTGCCCGCGGCGTGGAGGTTGGTGATGTCCACATCCAGATTGCTGAGCACCGACATGGCCTTCTTCACGGTGTTGGGAATGTCGTGAAGCTTCAGATCCAGGAAGATTTTATGCCCCCGGGCCTTGATTTCCCGGACGATGGCGGGGCCCTCGGCGTAGTACAGCTCCATGCCGATCTTCACAAAGGGCTTGCAGTCCGTGAATTTGTCCAGGAAGCTCAGCACAGCCTCCTTGGAGGAGAAGTCACACGCGACGATTACATCTTTTCCCATTCCTGAATACCTCCGATAATATCTTTTAAATTTTGGATTCCGTATTTTTCCATGGCCTCCGGCAGGGCGCGGACAATGTCTCGGCTGGCGAAGGGGTTTACCAGATTGGCGGCGCCCACCTCCACGGCGGTGGCCCCGGAGAGCATCATTTCAATCACATCCTCGGCGCCGGAAACGCCGCCCATGCCGATGACGGGGATTTTCACCGCTTTTGCCACCTGGTAGACCATCCGCACGGCGATGGGGAAGATGGCAGGGCCGGAGAAGCCGCCCATGGTGTTGGCGATGACAGGTTTGCGGGTGCGAAGATTCACGCGCATGCCCAGCATGGTGTTAATCAGGCTGATTCCGTCGGCTCCCGCGTCCTCGCAGGCCCTGGCGATGGACACGATGTCCGTTACGTTGGGGGAGAGCTTGATGATGACGGGTTTCCTGGTCACGGCTTTCACGGCCCGGGTGACTTCTGCCGCGGCGCAGGGCTCCGTTCCGAAGCTCATACCGCCGCCGTGGACATTGGGGCAGCTGACGTTGACCTCCAGCCAGCCTACCTGCTCCTCTTTGTCCAGCTTTTCACAGGTGTAGGCGTAGTCGGCCACGGAGAAGCCGGAGACATTGGCCATGACCGGCTTGTGAAAGACTTTTTTCAGTTTGGGCAGCTCTTCGGAAATGACCTTCTCCACCCCGGGATTCTGCAATCCCACGGCGTTGATCATGCCGCCGGGGCACTCGGCGATCCGAGGGGTGGGGTTTCCGAATCGGGGCTCCCGGGTGGTACCCTTGAAGGAGAAGGTACCAAGCTCGTTGATATCATAGAGTTCCGCGAACTCATAGCCGTAGCCGAAGGTGCCGGAGGCGGGAATGACCGGGTTATCCAGTTCAATGCCGCACAGATTCACGTTCATGCCCACGCGATCTCCTCCTTTCGCATGACAGGGCCTTCCTTGCAGATGCGCTTGTAGCCGGTGAGAGTCTTGCAGGAGCAGCCCATGCAGGCCCCGAAGCCGCAGCCCATCCGCTCCTCAAAGCTCATCTGGCCGGAGGTGGCGGTGGCGCGGTACACGGCCTTCAGCATGGGCTCCGGGCCGCAGGTGTAGAAATAGGTGTAGCTTTCCGGCAGGGCACTGGTGACAAAGCCCTTGACACCATAGCTTCCGTCCACGGTGGTCACGGTGACGGTGCAGCCCAGGGCTTTAAATGCCTCCTCGAAGAAGATTTCCTCCCTGGTGTTGAAGCCCAGGATGACATGGACGGTTTTTCCCTGGGCCAGCAGCCGCTTGGCCAGGTGGTACAGAGGCGGCACGCCCACGCCGCCGCCGATGAGCACCGGGGCATCCCCGGCGGGGCCTAAGTCGTAGCCGTTGCCCAGGCCGGTCAAGATGTCTAAGGTTTCACCCGTCTTCATGGCAGCCATCTGCCCGGTGCCGCTGCCCACTGCCTTGTAGACCAGAGTCAGGGTTTCGGCATCATAGTCGCAGACGGAGATGGGCCGGCGGAGGAATTTGCCCTCCAGACGGATATTGACGAACTGGCCCGGGGCAGTGATGGCGGAGGTATCGCCCCGGAGCACCATTTTGTACACGGAAGTAGTCAGGGGGGTGTTGGTGAGGATTTCAAAAATACTCTGTTTCATAACGCCTCCTTGGGGGTGGGGGGATGGTAAATTGTTGTTTAGCGCCCCGAAAAACGCTGTCATTGCGAGGAGCGCAGCGACGTGGCAATCCCCCGGTTCTTCCGAGAAGTTCGTAAAACGGGGGTTCCGTCTACGGTAGCGGTCTGAAAAGTTGGGGGATTGCCACGACCAGTCTGCGGACTGGTCTCGCAATGACAACTCTATTTATGTTGTAAACAACAATTTACGCGTCGATGGTGGAAATCGTGAGGGTGGTTTCTTCCAGCACGTCCAGCAGAACTCTCACGGTGTCCAGGGCGGTGAACATGGTTACGTTGTGTTCCGTGGCGATTTGGCGGATCTGCAGGCCGTCCCGCTCGTTGGCGCCGGGGTCCCGGGTGTTGATGACGTAGGCGATGTGGCCCTGGCGCAGAGCGTTGGGAATCTCGTCGCTGCCCTCGCCGATTTTGCGCAGCACATGGGTGCGGATGCCGTTGGCCTTCAGGAACATGGCGGTACCCAGGGTGGCCTCGATGTTGAAGCCCAGGTTGTAGAACCGGCGGATCAGCGGCAGGGCCTCTTCTTTGTCCTTGTCCGCGATGGTGGCAAACACCGTGCCGTAGTTCTGCAGCTTCATGCCGGAGGCCTGCAGAGCCTTGTACAGAGCGCGGGTCATGGTGCGGTCGTAGCCGATGGCCTCGCCGGTGGACTTCATCTCCGGGGACAGGTAGGCATCCAGACCCCGGATCTTGTTGAAGGAGAACACGGGGGCTTTCACATAGCAGCGCTTGGGCTCCTCGGGGTAGATGTCGAAGATGCCCTGCTCCTTCAGAGATTTGCCCAGGATGACCTCGGTGGCGATGTCCGCCAGGGAGTAGCCGGAGGCCTTGCTCAGGAAGGGGACAGTGCGGGAGGAACGGGGGTTGACCTCGATGATATAGACGTTGTCATTGGCATCCACGATGAACTGAATGTTGAAAAGGCCTACAATGCCGATGCCCAGGCCCAGCTTCTTGGCGTACTGGAGGATGATGCCCTTGACCTTGTTGGAGATGGAGAAGGTGGGATACACGGAGATGGAGTCGCCGGAGTGAACGCCGGTGCGCTCTACCAGCTCCATGATGCCGGGGACGAACACATCCCGTCCGTCGCAGATGGCATCGATTTCCACCTCACGGCCCTGAATATACTTGTCCACCAGCACGGGCTTGTCCTCGTCGATTTCCACGGCGGTTTTCAGGTAGTGGCGCAGTTGGGCTTCGTTCGCCACGATCTGCATGGCCCGGCCGCCCAGTACGAAGGAGGGGCGCACCAGCACCGGGTAGCCGATGGCCGCGGCGGCCGCAATGCCGTCCTCGATTTTGGTGACGGCCCTGCCCTGGGGCTGGGGGATGCGCAGCTCGGACAGGAGCTTTTCGAAGGAGTCCCGGTTCTCGGCCTTGTCGATGGCGGCGCAGTCCGTGCCGATGATCTTCACGCCCCGCTCCATCAGGGGCTGAGCCAGGTTGATGGCGGTCTGGCCGCCCAGGGAGGCAATGACGCCCTCGGGCTGCTCGAAGGCAATGATGTTCATCACATCCTCGGCAGTCAACGGCTCAAAGTACAGCTTATCGGCGGTGGTGTAGTCTGTGGACACGGTTTCGGGGTTGTTGTTGATAATGATGGCCTCGTAGCCGGAATTGCGGATGGTGTTCACCGCGTGGACGGTGGAGTAGTCGAACTCCACGCCCTGGCCGATGCGGATGGGGCCCGCGCCCAGCACCACGATCTTCTTCTTGTCCGTCAGGCGGGAGGCGTTTTCGCCCGTATAGGAGGAGTAGAAGTAGGGGATATAGGCGTTCGTATGGCAGGTATCCACCATGCGGAACACGGGGTAGAGATTGTTGGCCTTGCGCAGGTTATAGACATCGATCTCCCGGACATTCCAGAGCCTGGCGATAAACTTGTCGGCAAAGCCCATGACCTTGGCTTCTTTCAGAACCTCCAGGGAGCCGGGGGCAGCGGCGAGCTTCCGCTCCATGGCCACGATCCGCTTCACAGCCTCCAGGAAATAGGAGGTGATCTGGGTGATTTCGTGGAGCTTCTCCACGGATATCTCCCGGCGCAGCAGCTCCGCTACGGCGAAGATGGTGTCGTCCCGGAACTGCTTCAGATACTCCAGAATCTCCTCCGTACCCATCCGGTCAAACTTGGGCAGGTGGAAGTGGCAGGCGCCGATTTCCAGGGAGCGGACGGATTTCAGCAGGCACTCCTCCAACGTGGAGCCGATGCCCATGACCTCGCCGGTGGCCTTCATCTGGGTGCCCAGGGTGTTGGCGGCGGAGGCGAACTTGTCGAAGGGAAACCGGGGAAGCTTGGCCACCACATAGTCCAGACTGGGCTCGAAGGCGGCGTTGGTATTGGCAATCTTGATTTCCTCCAGAGCCATGCCTACGGCAATCTTGGCGGTGACCCGGGCAATGGGGTAGCCGGAGGCCTTGGAGGCAAGGGCGGAGGAACGGGACACCCGGGGATTGACCTCGATGAGGTAGTATTCCGAAGAGTTGGGATTCAGGGCGAACTGGACGTTGCAGCCGCCCTCGATTTTCAGCTCCCGGATGATCTTGATGGCGGAGTCGTTGAGCATCTTCCGGTCCGCGTCGCTTAAGGAGAGGATGGGAGCAACCACGATGGAGTCACCGGTGTGGACGCCCACGGGGTCCACGTTTTCCATGCCGCAGATGGTGATGGCGTGATCCTGGGAGTCCCGCATGACCTCGAACTCAATCTCCTTGTAGCCCTTGACGGACTTTTCCACCAGCACCTGATGAACAGGGGAGAGGTTGAAGGCGTTGATGCCGATTTCCACCAGCTCCTCCTCGCTGTAGGCAAAGCCGCCGCCGGTGCCGCCCAGGGTGAAGGCGGGCCGGAGCACTACGGGGTAGCCGATGCGTTTGGCGGCTTCCTTGGCTTCCTCCAGGGAGTAGGTGATCTCACTGGGGATGACGGGCTCGCCGATGGACTGGCACATCTCCTTGAACAGCTCCCGGTCTTCGGCCCGCTCGATGGAGGAACTGGGGGTGCCCAAAAGCTTTACCCGGCACTCCTTCAGGATGCCCTTCTTCTCCAACTGCATGGCAAGGTTCAATCCCGTCTGGCCGCCGATGCCGGGGACGATGGCATCGGGACGCTCGTAGCGGATGATCTTGGCGATATATTCCAGGGTCAGGGGCTCCATGTAGACCTTGT
>CALYTB010000025.1 GCA_945486035.1 uncultured Clostridia bacterium | reverse complement strand
TCCCCTACAGTAAGGACGAAGTGCGTTTGAAAACTGTAAACAACAATTTATCTGCGTATGGGAGCGTATAAATGCGCCCCCGCCGGAATCGGCGGGGGCGAAGCATGGAATTGGGGATTACTCCTTGGTCAGGCTGCCCTTCTGGGCGCGGGTCTTGCTGTAGAGCACCAGAAGCAATGTGCCGATGACGCCGGCGGAGATGGCGTTGGTCAGAGCGGCCACAGCGCCCTGGGTAAACACCAGGGTGGGATCCTCGGCGTATACCACGATGTCCAGGACGGGAGCAACCACAATCCAGGCCACCACATTGGCGACCACCTGGAACACGTTGTACAGCAGGATGTCCTTGCCGGTGAGGACGCCGTCCTCCACATGGAGCCGGGGATAGACCAGGCCCATAATGAAGCCCGCCACGCCGGAAGCCACAACCCAGCTCCACCAGGCGCTGCCGTACTGCACGATGTCGGAGATGGCGTGGCCGATGAAGGCAATCAGGAAGCCGGCCAGAGGCCCGAACAGGGCGGCGAAGAAGCCGCCGATGCCGTAGGCGGTCTGAAGCTGGGTCTCGGGAATGCCGGTGGGAATCTTCACGTACATGAACAGCACCGTAAACAGCGCCGCGCCCAGGGCCGTGCCAACCAGGGTCTTGGTGTTAAAGGTGAACATTTTTTTCTTCATTTCCAATATCCTCCATTCTAGGTAAATGGGTACGAACGTACAGAAGCTATTTTACATCAGCTTTCCGGTTTTGTAAAGACGACAGTCCACTCGGGGCCAAAATTCAGGTCAAATTTTTTGCACATGCTGCCTTGGCTTACGGCCATGGCCACCTTCATCAGCTCGTTGTTGTAGATCATGGGGTCGCCCTTTTTGGCAAAGCCGAAGCTCTGGTGGAAGAGCACCGTTTGGTTAAACACCTCCGCATCCTCGTGGAAGATGGACACATGCACCATGTCGCCGTATTGGAAGCCCGAGCGCTGGAAGTCCGCCAGGGGGATGTTTGTCCAGAGGTTGCCGAAGTTGGGGTCGTTGATTTCAAAATAGCCCTTCACTTTTCCCGGGGCCACTTCGGGCGCGTAGATGGGGTGCTCCACAATCTCCTCTACCGGATATTCCGGGCCCACGCCCTCGAAATCGATGATGCCGCTGGCAAGCCTGGCTGCGGTGTAGCCGAACAGGTCCCGGCCGTGGAAGATGGCCACGCCCTCGGTGCCCTTGCCCCGGAGACGGTTGACGGATTCGTCAATCTCCCGGACGGCTTCGATGCCGATGAACTTCTTCAAATGGGTGAGACTGCCGTTGTCCGGGGACACCACATAGTAGCCGTCCACGGTTTTTGCCACGCAGGCCCGGCGCTTGGTGCCCACGCCGGGGTCCACCACGGATACATAGATGGTGCCCTTGGGCCAGAACTGGAGGCTCTGGTAGAGCCGGTAGCTGGCGCTCCAGGTGTCGTACTGGGGCAGCTGGTGGGTGCCGTCGAAGATTTCCAGCTCCCGGTCCACGGACTTTACCACGCCGTACATGGAGCTGACCGCACCCTCGGCGTAGGTGAAGTCGGTCTGGAACACCAGAATGGGTTTGTCAAACATGCTCATGATTTATTTCCTCCTCAGATGAACGGATTCCAGAATCTGCCGTGATTGACGAAGGCGGTAACGATCAGGACTGCCGCCAGAATGGCCGCGCACACGCCGATACAGATGTAATCATTGCGCCCCATGGGGGTGGCCGCGTACCAGGTGCGTTTCTTGTGCTTGCCGAAGCCCCGAAGGTCCATGGCGTTGCTGACTACGTCCACCCGGTCCAATGTGGAGAAAATCAGCGGAATGCAGATGTTCATCACATTTTTGATCCGGGTGCCCAGCTTCTCCTTCTTGCTCAGGTCCAGGCCCCGGCTCTGCTGGGCCACGGCGATGTCGTTGTAGTTGCGGATGGTGTCCGGGAAGTAGCGCAGGGTAAGGGCCAGGGCGAAGGCGGCCTTGTAGCTGACACGCACACCGTTGAGGGAGGCCGCGAACTCCGATGGGTTGGTGGTGAGCAGAAACAGCATGCCCAGGGGAATCACCGAAGCGTACTTGGCAAATTTGCTGATCTGATACAATAGCTGCTCCTGGGTGACGGTGTAGCGGCTGCTGAACCGGAAGAGCTCGTGACAGGTTCCGTAGATCTCCACGCCGTAGGTGGGATTGAAGAGGTAGGTCAGCACGAAGTTCATGCCCAGGAAGATGACAACCGCCCACAGCATCACCTTGATCTGGGAGAAGGTAATGCCCGACAGCCGCAGCACGGTAAAGGAAAGCACCATGATGAGCAGGATGCTGCGGATGTCATAGGTGAACATGACGGAAGCGGAGAGGATCAGAAAGCAAAGCAGCTTTGTCAGGCCGGAGAGCTTGAACACCCAGTTGTCCCGCTCCACATAGTCGAAAATCTTATCCTTCACGGCGTACCACCTCCCGTTCGTAGTCAATGAAGTTCTGGACGAAGGTTCCGGGCTCCGGAATGCCCGCCATGGATGCCAGCTCGTAGAGGCTGGTCAGCTTCAGGCTGGCCCGGGCCGCGATTTCGGGATTGGTGAGGATATCCACCGCCGTGCTGTCGCCGATCTTCCTGCCGTCGCTGATGACGATGGCGTGGGGGGTGTATTCCAGCATCAGGTGCATATCGTGGGTAATCATCAGGATGGTCACCCCCTGGTCGTTCAGGCTCTTCAGGAATTCCATGATCTCCGTGTAGTGGAGGTAGTCCTGACCGGCGGTGGGCTCGTCCAGAATCAGAATCTGGGGCTCCATCACCAGAATGGAGGCGATGGTCACCCGCTTCTTCTGCCCGAAGCTGAGGGCGGAAACCGGCCACTTTTTGAAGGGGGCCAGACCGCAGATTTTCAGGGCCTTCTCCACCTTCTCCCGGACGGTGTCCTCGTCTACACCCCGGTTGCGCAGGCCCATGGCCACCTCGTCATAGATCATGGATTTGCAGATCATCTGATTGGGGTTCTGCATCACATAGCCGATGCGAAGGGAGCGCTCCTTGATGGTGCTGCCCCGGAGAGATTCCTCCCGGAAGAAGATGTCCCCGGAGCTTTCCTTCACAAAGCCGCAGATCACCTTGGCCAGGGTGCTTTTGCCCGCGCCGTTGGTGCCCACGATGCTGACCATTTCCCCCTCCCGGATGGCAAAGGATACATCCTTGAGGATTTTGCGCTTGCGGTCATACTGGAAGTTCAGATCCTTCACGGTGAGGATGGGAGGCTTCTCCGGGGCGCTCTTCCGGGGCTGCCGGGACTGGTGCCACCGAAGCAGGGGCTCCCGGACGGCATCCAACTCCAGGGTTTCCAGCCGGCCGGCGTGAAGCTCCGGGGTGATGGGGATTCCGGCGTATTTCAGAGCCGTGACATACAGCGGCTCCCGGATGCCCAGCCGGGGCAGGATTCCCGCAGCCATCAGTTCGTCCGGGGTCATATCCGCGGCTACCCGGCCGTCGCTCATGACGATGACCCGGTCCACCCGGCGGTAGAGCACATCCTCCAGGCGGTGCTCAATGATGACCACGGTTTTATGGTACTCCCGCGCAATCCGGTCGATGAGGTCAATGGCCACCTTGCCGGTGGCGGGGTCCAGATTGGCCAGCGGCTCGTCAAAGAGCAGGGTTTCCACCTGGTTGACCATGACACCCGCGAAGGCCACCCGCTGCTTCTGCCCGCCGGACAGCTCGTAGGGGGAGGACTTGAGTAGCTGCCCCATATCCATCAGATCCGCCACTTCCCGGACGGTTTTCTTCATTTCCGCCTGGGGGACACAGTCGTTTTCCAGGGAGAAGGCGATGTCCTCGCCGACGCTGAGACCCACGAACTGGCCGTCGGAGTCCTGAAGCACGGTGCCCACCTTCCTGGACAGAGCGAAAATCCCCGCTTCCTTTGTGTCCAGACCCCCCACCGTTACGCTGCCGGTAATTTCGCCCCGGTAGCTGAAGGGAATCAGGCCGTTGATGCAGTGGCCCAGGGTGCTCTTGCCGCTGCCGGAGGGGCCTACGATGAGCACCTTTTCTCCTTTGTAAATGGTCAGGTCAATGTGGTGCAAGGTGGGCTCCGCCTGGGAGAAATACTGGAAGGTGAAATCCTTAAATTCAATGATGGGTTCTTTCATGCCGGACTCCTATTCGTAGATGACCCGGGGGGCCCTGCGGATGTGGATTTTCCACTTGTTCCCCGTGCCGATGTTGTAGGCCCTGGCGAAGGAGCCCTGGTTGATGGCCACCGCCATGCAGTCCAGGCTGTTCACATATACCAGAGGCTCGCCCACACACACATCCGCGAAGCTCTTGGCATAGGTCAGGATGTTTTTGTAGAGCATCCGGGTTTCGTTCTCAATGCTGATTTCCAGGCGGCCTCCGTGGGGAACCCCCAGCTTCGCGAACAGCTCCCGGGGGATGTTGGTCCAGAGACTGCCGAACCGGACGTCCAGCACATCGATGGTACCGCTGACACTGTCTCCCTCCAGCTTGGCATCCACCACGGGCAGCTCAATCACGCTGTCCACCTCCACGGCGGGTCCCACCTGCTCGAAGGTGATCACGCCCGCAGCCAGCCGGGCGCCGGTGAAGGCGTAGATGTCCCGGCCATGGAAGGTGTAGCTTTCCCCGGAGCCCTGGAGCCGGTTTGTGCTTTCGTCAATGATCCGCGCCGCACGGATGCCACACATCCGCTTGACATGGGTCAATGTGCCGTTGTCAGGGGTGATGATATAGTGGCCGCCGTTGGTTTCCACCGCGATGGATCGCCGGGTGGAGCCAACCCCCGGGTCCACCACGCTGACGAACACCGTGCCCCGGGGCCAGTAGCTGACCGTCTGGATTAAGCGGTAGGAGGCCTCCCAGATATCATAGGGGGTGATCTCATGGGTCAGGTTGGAGATGACAAGCCCGGGGTCAACCCCGTAGGCCACACCGTACATGGCGCTGACCGCGCCGTCCACGGTGCCGAAGTCGGACTGAAAAACAAGAGGCTTCATAAATCCATCGCCTTTCTGTGAATTCGTGGGTCTATGCAATCAGTATACCGCCGGAGGGCCGGAAATGCAAGAAAAATGCTTTCCCTTTTGCATGGGATATGCTATAATGCGCTTGTCGATTTCGGGCAGAAATCCGGTAAATTGTTGTTTAGCGGCTTCGCCGAATTGACAATTGACAGTTGACAATTTTGGTATCCTTTCAGAATGATCAAAATGCCCAAATCCTACTGTAGGGGAGCCATTCATGGCTCCCGGCGGTACATTGTTCCGATTTGCTCCACATTTCGGCGAAAACGTACTGCCCCACGGGAGCCATGAATGGCTCCCCTACAGTAAGGACGAAGTGCGTTTGAAAACTGTAAACAACAATTTACCGGGCGGCTGAGAGAAACGATCATATGGGGGCTGAATGGCTTGCCCAAAGAGGCCGCCTGAAGATAACGAGGAGGTTTTTCCATGAAATATCTTCGTCAGATACTTTTGATTTTCCTGTTTTCCTTCCTGGGGGAGCTGCTCCATGCGCTGATTCCCTGGCCGGTGCCTGCATCCATCTATGGAATGGCGCTGTTGTTCGCGGCGCTGTGGTTTGGAATTCTTCGGATAGAGCAGGTGAAAGCCTCCGGGAGCTTTCTGGTGTCCATTCTGTCGGTGCTGTTTGTGGCCCCGCTGGTAAACCTTCTGGACTGCTGGGCGCTGATTCGGGAGCACCTTCTGAGCATCGGTCTGATGGTTTTTGTCAGTACCGTGCTGTGCTTTGCCGTGTCCGGCCTGGTGACACAGCGCCTGGTGAGGAAGGAGGACGGCCATGAATGAACTGCTGAGCCCCAGCGGCTATTTCTTTGTTGCCCTGACCCTGTGCGCCTATGCCCTCGGCACCCTGATTCAGCGGCGGTGGCGCTATGCCCTCCTGAACCCCATTGTGTTGGCGGCAGCCGGAATCATGGCGGTGCTGACCTTGCTGGACATTCCCAACGAAACCTATCAGGCCGGCTGCGGCATCCTGAGCTATCTGCTCACCCCCGCCACCATCTGCCTGGCCATCTCCTTCTACGAACAGTTCCAGACCCTGAAGAAGCAGCTTCCCGCGGTGCTGCTGGGGGTTGCGGCGGGAACGGTGAGCTGCCTGGGCTTTCTGTGGGTTGTCGGAAAGCTGCTTGGACTGGACCGGGCCCTGCTGGTGTCCCTGCTGCCCAAAAGCATCACCACCGCCATCGGACTGTCCCTGAGCCAGGAGCTGGGGGGAATTGCCGCGGTGACCACCGCCTGCATCGTGGTCACCGGCGCTCTGGGGAATATTCTCGGTCCCTGGCTGTGCAGGCTGCTGAAGCTTCGCAGCCCCATCGCTCAGGGTGTGGCCTTCGGCACCGCCTCCCATGTCATCGGCACCTCCCGGGCTGTGGAGCTGTCGGAAATGGCAGGCGCGGTCAGCAGCTTCTCCCTCACCATCGCAGGCCTGTTAACGGTCGTGCTCCTGTCCTTCCTGGCACAGTACATCTGAGAATAACTGTCCATTGATCGTCTTTTCCACATAAAAAATCCCGGAATGCATCAGAGCATTCCGGGGTTTTCCGGTTTTTGTGGGAATCATAGCGCCGCGTCAAAACCGGGAAAGCGGTTTTCACAGGGGCGTGGGTTATTCGATGGCGGTTACGGTGTAGTCCTGCGCTTCCACGGCGGCTTTCAGAGCCTGGTCGGATACGGCGGCGTTGAGGGTCACTACGGCGGTACCCGCTTCGTGGCTGACTGCCGCCTGGACTACCTCCGGCAGAGCTTCCAGGGCTTTTTTCACCCGGGCTTCACAGTGCGGGCACATCATGCCTTCAATTCTCAGAGTTTTTTTCATGGTTTTTGCTGCCTCCTGATGCTTTGTTTTGATTTTTTTGTCTTTTGCCGAATCGCGGATATTGAACAGATTCAGCCGCAGGGCGTTGGATACCACGCAGAAGCTCGATAGGCTCATGGCCGCCGCGCCGAACATGGGGTTCAGGGTCAGCCCCAGGGGGATGAACACACCGGCTGCCAGAGGAATGCCGATGGTATTGTAGAAGAACGCCCAGAACAGGTTCTCGTGAATGATGCGCAGGGTGGCCCGGCTTAAGCGGATGGCGGCGGGCACATCGGACAGGCGGCTCTTCATCAGCACCACATCCGCCGCGTCAATGGCTACATCGGTGCCCGCGCCGATGGCGATGCCGATGTCCGCCTGGGTCAGGGCCGGGGCATCGTTGATGCCGTCGCCCACCATGGCAACCTTTCCCGTTTTCTGCAGAGCCCGGATGACCGCTTGTTTGCCGTCGGGCAGAACTCCCGCGATGACTTCATCCACCCCGGCCTGGGCGCCGATGGCGTTGGCGGTGCGTTGGTTGTCGCCCGTCAGCATCACCACCCGGATGCCCATGTTTTGCAGCTCCTTCACAGCCCGGGGGCTGTCCTCCTTGATGACATCTGCCACGGCGATCATCCCGGCAAAGACCCCGTCCCGGCTGAAAAACAGGGGCGTTTTGCCCTGCTGAGCCAGCACATCCGCCCGGGCGAAGACTTCGGCAGGAATCTCGGTTTGGGTGCGAAGAAAGCTTCCGCTGCCTCCGGAGAGGACGGCTCCCTTCCACCGGGCAGTCAGGCCGTTGCCCGGCAGGGCCTGAAAGTCCGTGACTTCTTCCGCCTGCAGGCCACGCTCCTCCGCTTTCGCAAGAATCGCCCGGGCCAGAGGATGTTCGCTCTTCTGCTCCAAAGCGCAGGCAAGACGAAGAAGCGCTTCTTCGTCGGAACCGGCGGCAGGGAGGATGTCCGTCACCCTGGGCTCACCGCTGGTGATGGTGCCGGTTTTGTCCAGGGCCACCACCTGGGTGCGGCCGGTCTCCTCCAAAGAGGCGGCGGTTTTGAACAGAATGCCGTTTTTCGCGCCCATGCCGTTGCCTACCATGATGGCCACCGGCGTGGCAAGTCCCAGAGCGCAGGGACAGGAGATTACCAGCACGGAGATGCCCCGGGCCAGGGCGTAGCCTATGCTCTGCCCCAGCAGAAGCCATACGGCGGTGGTCACGACAGCGATGAGGATCACCGCGGGGACGAACACGCCGGAGACCTTGTCCGCGATCTTGGCGATGGGGGCTTTGGTGGCCGCCGCATCGCTGACCATCCGAATGATCTGGGACAGTGTGGTATCCTCACCCACCCGGGTGGCCTGACATTTCAGAAAACCCGACTGATTCACGGTGGCGGCGGAGACGGCATCGCCGGGGGCTTTGTCTACGGGAACGCTTTCCCCGGTGAGGGCGGACTCATTCACCGCGCTCTCGCCCTCCAGCACCACGCCGTCCACCGGGATGCTTTCCCCGGGGCGGGTCACGAACACATCGCCCTTGCGAACCTGCTCAATGGGGACCTGGGTTTCCACGCCGATGCGCAGAACCGTGGCGGTTTTGGGTGAGAGCTTCATCAGCCCTTTGAGGGCATCCGTGGTTTTGCCCTTGGAGCGGGCTTCCAGCATCTTTCCCACGGTAATCAGAGTCAGAATCATGGCGGCGGACTCAAAATAGAACTCCATCATATAGTTCATGACCCCGTCCGCATCGCCCCTTACCTGGGCATCGGTCATGGCAAACAACGCGTAGGTGCTGTAAACAAAAGCCGCCGTGGCGCCCAGGGCCACCAGAGAGTCCATATTGGGCGCGCGGTGCCACAGCGCTTTGAAGCCGCTGACAAAAAACTTCTGGTTGATGACCATGATGACGACGGTCAGCAGCAGCTGGGTCAGACCCATGGCCACATGGTTGCCGTCATAAAAGGAAGGCAGTGGCCAGCCCCACATCATATGGCCCATGGAAACGTACATCAGCACCAGCAAAAAGCCCACGGACCACACAAGCCGCCGCTTCAGCAGGGGGGTCTCCCGGTCCTGCAGGGCATCCTCCGGTACAGATGCTTTCTTTCCGTCAGCGCCCTTTTCGGAAGCGCCGTAGCCGGCGGCCTCCACCGCCGCAATGATGTCCTGTGGCGCGGCAGTGCCCTCCACGCCCATGGAATTCGTCAGCAGGCTGACGGAGCAGGCGGTGACCCCCGGTACCCCGGAAACGGCCTTCTCCACCCTGGCGCTGCAAGCCGCGCAGCTCATGCCGGTGACGTTGTATTGCTTCATAGTAACCTCCATCGTTTGCACCCGGGACTGCGGATGTGTCTGAAACGCAGCCGTCGGGCAAAGAATCGCATGACCCGGATATCCGGACCTATTTCATCAATTTCTGCAATGTGGCCAAAAGCTCGTCGATGGTTTCGTCCTTGCCCTCCCGGATGTCCCGGGCCACACAGGTTCGGATGTGCTCGGACAGCAGCTCCCGGCTGAAGGCGTTGAGGGCCGCGTTGGCGGCAGCCACCTGGGCGAGGATATCCGTGCAGTACGCGTTCTTCTCCAGCATACCCCGAATTCCCCGAATCTGTCCTTCAACACGGTTGAGCCGGTGAATCAGACTTCTGTATTCCTCTTCCGAACGTTCCTTTGTCTTATGGCAGCAGCATTCCTGATGTTCCATAGCAGGCTCCTTTTTAAAAGATACCCCATGGGGGTATTCATAGTATATACCCCTATGGGGTATTTGTCAAGCCCCGGCTGACGAATCGCCTCTTCAAAGGAGGAAAAACATGGCATTCTGTTTTGCGTGAAATTCCGATCGCCTGAACACAGGGGCAATATGGAAATATGCTTATCGGGTTAACTCAGCTTCCCGATAAATTGTTGTTTAGCGAGATGTGCCCTAAATTACCTGTCATTGCGAACCAGCGCGCACGCTGGTGTGGCAATCCCCCGGTTGAATGGAACCAGGTAACGATTATCACCAAAAATCGAGGCGATTCCCATTCTTTCGGGTGGTTTTCGGTACATTTCTCCTCTAACTGGGGGATTGCCACGCCAGTGTGCGCACTGGCTCGCAATGACAGCGTATATTTGGTGCGCACTTTCAAACAACAATTTGTCGGGTTGTTGACTCAAGCCGATAAGCACATACGGAAAATTCGCCCCGGGGAAATCCCCGGGGCGAATAGACGTTTCTTCTGTTCAGGTTATTGGGCAGTGCTCTCCCGTCAAGCCATGGGAATCGTTTCAAATTCCTGATTCAAAAGGTCAAAATAGTACAGTGTGCCTGTCTCCACCGGACGGCCGGTCAGGAGCTTTACGCAGAGGGCGACCTGCATGGAGGCGCACAGGGCAGGGGTGAAGCTCAGAACACTCTTGTTCCGCAGAACCGCGCCTTCCGGGTACAGCGTTTCCACCAGATGATCACCGGGCATGGAGATTGCCGCCTGGGCAACCCAGCCGTTAACCGCGCCGTAGATAAAGGGGATGCGCAGCCGGGAGGCTTCCCGGGCCAGCGTTCTGCGGCTGGCGATATTGTCCAGGCCGTCCAGTACCGCATCACAGCCGGAAAGCAGCCCGGCGGCGTTGGCTTCGGTGAGAAAAACCCCGTGGGCTTCCACGCGCACGTCCGGGTTCACCCGGGCGATTCGGTCCGCGGCGGCTTTTGCCTTGCTGACACCAAGCAGCGGCACCTCGGAAAGCAGCTGCCGGTTCAGATTGGAGGGCTCAAACACGTCGCCGTCCACAACCCGGACAGAGCCGATGCCTACGCGGGCCAGAAACTCAATCAGATGTCCGCCCAGGCCGCCGCAGCCAACCACCAATACCCGCTTGTTCCGAAGAAGGGCGCATTCGGCTTCCGTCAGGGCGGGGATGTTCCGTTCATACCGGGCAAGCATCCTTAACCGCCTCCTACCGGGGGAAACAGGGCCACAATATCCCCGTCCTTTACAGGTGCTTCGGGTTTTTGATGGAAGCCATTGACCAGAAGGATGGACACCTCCGCCGGGGGGATGCGCATCCTGTCCAGAATATCCCCGGCGCAGGAAATCCCCTCCGGCGAAAGCATGGTTATTTTCTCCCGCCCCTGACGGAGCGTTGCAAAAACACGGACCTCAATCATAGGGATTCTCCAATCGTATAGAAATCGGGGAGGGGTTCGGTGGGAACCCCTCCCTGGTTATCCATTATATCACTTTCCGACGCACTCGTCCAGACCCAGCTTCTTCAGTGTCTCGTCGGTGGGGAAGGCGTTGACCCAGCCCCGGGCCTCGTAATACTGAGGCAACGTCAGAGGCAGCTGGGAGATCATGCCGGTGGAGGGACCGTTGGCAACGGGCTCCTGCAGCAGACGTTTGGGCAGACGGTCATCCTCGGGCTTCATGCCGGCGGCCTTGTTGAACATTCTCTCGATGTTGTAGATCCGGTCGCCGATCTCCAGCACCTGCTCCACGGTCCAACTGGTTCCGGTGGCGGCGTTCAGCAGATCGGTGTACTCCTTGGCGCCCATGGCGAAGGAGGTGAACAGGCAGTGCCCCATGGAGTCGATGACGGCGGTGAGATCCTGGAAGGTCTTGGTCCAGGCGGCCTTATCGGTGGTGACGGTGCGGTCCAGCTGCTGGGGCAGGCCCAGAACCTCGGGGGAGATCATGTAGCCCCGGACATGGCAGCCGCCCCGGTTGGAGGTGGCGTAGGTGATGCCGATGCCCTGAATGGCACGGGCATCATAGGCGGGCATTTCCTGCTTCTTGACGCTCATGGAGAATTCGGGATGACCATAGTGCTCGCACAGACGGGCGGAGCCGGAGCTCATCAGCCAATCCAGCTCGGTCTTCGGATCGCCCATGCGCTTTGTCCACTCCACCAGAGCCTTGGTGGAACCCCACTCCAGCGGCACACCGGCGCACTCGGCTTCCTTGATGTAGCCTCTCTGGTACAGCTCCATGGCAGCGGCGATGGTGCAGGGCACGGAAATGGCATCCAGACCGTACTCGTTGCAGAGCATGTTGCACTCGTCAATGATGTTCAGGTCATTATTGCCGCAGTTGCCGCCGTAGGCCCACAGGGGCTCGTACTCGGGACCGCCCACAACCTTGCCGTTGACGTTCACCACACGGCCGCAGGCGATGGGGCAACGGTGGCAGGCACCGGGCTTCACCAGATACTTTTCCGCCAGAGCTTCGCCGGAGATGTCCTCGCCCTTGTCGTAGTAGCTCTTCTGCCAGTTCTTGGTGGGGAAGGCGCCGATGTTGTTGACGATGTTCACCAGAACGGCGGTGCCCAGCTGACGAAGCCCGGAGCCGGTGACGGGGTTGGCCTTGATGACCTCCATGGCGTTCTTGGTGGCCTGTTTCAGGGCATCGATGTCCGCGATGTTGTCCAGATTCTTCCGGGTGGCCTTGACCACAATGGCCTTCAGCTTCTTGCTGCCCATGACGGCGCCTACGCCGGAGCGGCCGGCGGCCCGGTCCTTGTCGTTCATGATGGCGGCCAGCAGTACCTTCTTCTCACCGGCGGGGCCGATGTTCAGAACGGAAGCATCCGCGCCGTGCTTTTCCTTCAGCTTCTCGTCCATGGCTTCGCTCATGACACCCAGATATTCCTGGGCATCCAGCAGCTCGATCTTGTCATCGACGATATTGATGTAGGTCCAGTCGGGAGCCTCGCCCTCCACAATGATGGCATCCCAGCCGGCGTACTTCAGCTTGGAGCCCCAGATGCCGCCGGAGTTGGAGCAGGCGATCATGCCGGTGAGGGGGGACTTGGTGACCACCATGTAACGGCCGGTGGAGGGAGCCGCCGCGCCGGTCATGGGGCCGGTGATGTAGATCAGCTTGTTCTCGGGGGACAGGGGGTCCACGGTGGCAACGCCCTCGTCATAGAGCAGCTTGGTGCCCAGGCCCCGGCCGCCGATGAACTTGTGCGCCAGCTCCAGATCCAGAGGCTCGACCTTAATCTCGCCGGTGGTCAGGTTGATGCGGGCAATTTTCTCGTAATATGCGCCAGCCATATGTTATTCCTCCCCAAAATATGTCGTATTTGGTTGCAGTTTTTGCGTACTTTTATTATATCGCAAAAGAGCTTTCCTTCAAGCGGGCGGAAGCATTTCTGTGTGAAACTGCACGAAACCGTTTCATTTCATACGAAGAAATTTTTGCACTTTTAAAAAGCCTGTGCGAAATGATACGAAAATGTACGAATTAACATAAACTACTTCCGTCCACGGGTCTTGTGAAACAGCGTAAATCAGAGTATAATACCATTATAAAACACTCTGTGCCGGGTTGCCGGCTTTCATAAGCTGGCCGAAAAGTTGTTGTTTGTCGCTTTGCCTCAAAGTTTCCTGTCATTGCGAGACTAGTCAGCAGACTGGTCGTGGCAATCCCCCGGTTAGGGGTGAAATGTATCGAAAAGCACCCGGAAGAATGGGAGTTGCCGCGATTTTTGGTGGTAATCGTTACCTGGCTCCTTTCAACCGGGGGATTGCCACGCCAGCGTGCGCGCTGGCTCGCAATGACAGCAAGAACGTACAAACAACAATTTATCTGTTTGCTCCCAAAAGCCCATAGCCGAAACGTGGGAAATCCATTTCGTTGTGCCGGAGGAGGCGATTTGATGTCACAGAATCAATCCCTGTCTACCCAGGAGGTTGCCGATACCCTCCATGTCAGCAAATCCACGATTTATGATCTGATCCGCAGGGGGGAAATCCATTCCTATAAGATCGGCAGAAAGGTGCGCTTTACCCAGGACGATGTAGATGCCTATATTGCCCGCTCCCGGCATGAGCATTCCACCCGCCCGGTACAGCGCATCGATACCCATTCCACCCTGCTGACGACCGAGGAAAACGGGTCGCCGGAGCTGATTATTGCCGGACAGGATGTGGTGCTGGATATCCTGGCCAATTACCTCCAGCAGGAGGGTGTCTGCGCGGCCAGGACCTATCTTTCCAGCTTCGAAGGCTTGCTGGCGCTGTATCAGGATCATATCCAGGTGGCAGCCTGCCACCTGTTTGACGGCGAGGATTACAATGGGTCCTATATCCGCAGCCTTATGCCGGGGATTTCCGCCGCGCTGGTCAATGTGTCCTACCGCACCCAGGGCTTCTATGTCCGGAAGGGGAATCCCAAAAATATCCGGGGCTGGCAGGACCTGCGCCGGGGGGATATTTCCATTCTGAACCGCCGGGTGGGCTCCAGCGCCCGGATTCTATTGGATGTGCAGCTGAAAAAGCTGGGGATTCCGGCCGCCGGCATCCGGGGCTATGGCAGAATCATGAGCTCCCATCTGACCGTGGCTGCCGCCATCGCCGCGGGGGACGCGGATCTTGCGGTGGGGACGGAACGGATATCCCGGCAGATTGAAAACATGGATTTCATTCCGCTGCTGGAAGAACGCTTTGATCTCGTCATCAAAAAAGAGCATCTGAACACGGTTCCGGTGCAAAAGCTGCTGGAAGTTCTGAATACTCCCGTTTTCCGCCGGGAGGTGGCCCACTTCTCCGGCAATGACTACCGGGATCTGGGCAGGATAATCATGGAGGTCTGATATGCTGTATGTGAAAACGCCTCAGGAGGTTCTGGCGCTGATTCAAAATGAGTTTTCTCCGGTGGCGGAGCCGGAAATCGTTGCCCTGTCCGCCGCCATGGGAAGGGTTCTGGCGGAGGATATTGCCGCGTCGGAATATGTGCCGGATTTTGACCGCTCCACCGTGGACGGCTTTGCGGTGCGTGCCGGCGATACCTTCGGCTGCACCGATGCCATTCCCGCGATTCTTCCGCTTCAGAGTACGGTGCTCATGGGCGAGGGGGCGGATTACCCCTTAAATCCGGGGGAATGCGTGGCGGTTCCCACCGGCGGCGCTGTTCCCCAAGGGGCGGACAGCGTGGTGATGCTGGAATATACGGAAGCATACGGCGACGGCACCATTGGCATTTCCAAGCCTGCAGCCCCGGGGATGAATCTGATCTTCCGGGGGGACGATGTGTACCCCGGCAAGGTGATTCTGCAAAAGGGCAGAGTGCTGTCCTCCGCGGACATCGGCGCGCTGGCTGCCATTGGCCGGGTACAGATTCCGGTGGTGAAAAAGCTGACCGTGGGCGTGATTTCCACCGGGGACGAGCTGGTTCCCCCCGAGGCGCGGCCCGGCCCGGGACAGGTGCGGGACGTGAACAGCCCCATGCTGGAAGCCATGCTCACTGCCTTCGGCTGCGCGGTCATCAACTATGGCATTGTGATCGATGACGAAGCGCTGCTGTCGGAAACGGTAAAAAGGGCCCTCTGGGAATGCGATGCGGTGCTGCTGTCCGGGGGCAGCAGTGTGGGGGTCAAGGATGCCGCCTGCCGCATCATCGAATCGCTGGGACAATTGCTGCTCCACGGCATTGCCATCAAGCCCGGCAAGCCCACCATTCTGGGCAAAGCCGGGGCAAAGCCGCTGGTGGGCCTGCCGGGGCATCCCGTGGCGGCCTACTTTATTACGAAGCTGTTCGTGCTGCCCCTGCTGGGGAGGCTGTCCGGGCGGGATATGACCGCCTATACCGTTACCGCGAAGGTCACGGAAAGCATCAGCGCCAACCACGGTCGGGCGCAGTATCACTGCTGCCGCCTGACCAGGAAGGATGGGGCATTGTACGCGCAGCCCATCCGGGGAAAATCCGGCCTCATTACCACCCTTGCGGGAGCCGACGGCTATTTCTGCATTGACCGGGACTGCGAGGGACTGCCCCAGGGGGCAGAGGTTCAGGTTACAACTACATCAGGAGTGTAAAGCGTATGGGATTTGAGTATTTGACCAATGTGCCGCTGGAGCAGGCACGCAAAGACTATGTTAAGCTGCTGGAAAGCCACGGCTTCGCGCCGAAAACGGAGGTAATCCCCGTTTACGAGGCCTGCGGACGGGTGACGGCCCGGGCAGTCTACGCCCATATCTGTGCCCCCCACTACGCCGCCAGCGCCATGGACGGTGTGGCGGTGAACGCGAAGGACACCTTCGGCGCGACGGAAACCACGCCTGTGACTCTGCAGCCCGGGCAGTACATCGTTCTGGACACCGGCGACCCCATCCCGGAGGATCGGGATGCGGTGATTATGGTGGAGGATCTTGTCAAGAACGAGGACGGCTCCATCACCATCCACGCCGCAGCCGCACCCTGGCAGCACATCCGCCAGATCGGTGAGGATGTGTGCGCCGGGGAAATGATCCTGCCCGGTCATATGACCGTCTCTCCCGCCGCCATCGGGTCCATGATTGCCGGAGGCGTTCTGGAAATCGAGGTCATCCGCAGGCCCCTGGTGGGCATCATCCCCACGGGAGATGAAATCATCCCGCCCTGCACCGATCCCAAGCCCGGGGATATTCTGGAATTCAACGGCTCTATCTTCTCCGCCATGGTGAAAGGCTGGGGGGCGGAGGCAGTGGTGTACCCCATTGTTCCCGACAAATTTGAGCAGATCAAGGACATGGTGGCCAAGGCTGCCTCCGAATGCGACATGGTGATTCTCAACGCCGGTTCCTCCGCCGGACGGGAGGATTTTTCCGCCAAGGTTATCCGGGAGCTGGGCGAGGTTCTGTATCACGGCATCGCCATGAAGCCCGGAAAGCCTGCCATCCTGGGCTGTCAGGGAGCAAAGCCCATTTTGGGTGTTCCCGGTTATCCCGTGTCGGGCATTCTCGTGATTGAGCAGCTGCTGAAGCCCCTGATTGACCATTGGCTGCAGCTGCCTGCCGCTCCTGCCCAGTATGCCGGGGCTACCCTGACCCGTCCTGTGGTGTCGGGGCTCAAATACGAGGAGTTTGTCCGGGTGCGCATGGGCTGTGTGGGCGGAAGGCTCATGGCATCGCCTTTGAGCCGGGGCAGCGGCGTGGTGTCCTCCTTCATGAAGGCCGACGGAATTTTGGAGGTGCCCCAGGGGCTGGAGGGCTATGAAGCCGGGGCGGAGGTGTCCGTCCGGCTGCTCAGCCCTATGGAGAAGCTGCAAAATACGCTGGTGGTTATCGGCAGCCACGACCCGCTGCTGGATGAGCTGGGGGATATGCTCCATCTGGAAAACCCGGAGCTGTACATGAGCTCGTCCCATGTGGGCTCCATGGGTGGGATTATGGCCATCCGCCGGGGAGAGGCCCACGCCGCGGGCTGTCATCTGCTGGATACCAATGACGGAACCTACAACCGTTCCTTTATGAAAAAATATTTCCCCAAGGGGGATGTGAAGCTGGTTCGCTGCGTGGGACGGCAGCAGGGACTGATGGTTGCCAAGGGCAATCCCCTGAACATCCGAGGATTTTCCGACATTGCCGGGGAGAATGTGCGTTATGTTAACCGGCAGAAGGGCTCCGGAACCCGGATTCTGACGGATTACCTGTGTAAGCAGGAGAAGCTGGATGCTTCCGCAATCTACGGCTACGACCGGGAGGAGCTGACCCACACCTCCGTTGCCGCCCAGATTGTCAGCGGCAGCGCCGATGCCGGTATGGGCATCTACTCCGCCGCGAAGCTCTATGATCTGGACTTTATCCCCATCTGCATCGAGGAATACGACCTGATTATCCCCGACCACGCATGGGATACCCCCATGGTGCAACGGCTTTTGGCCACCCTCAAAAGCGATGCCTTCCGGGACAAAATTCTCGCTATGGGCGGCTATACGGTGGAGTGTCCCGGGGAAGTCATCCCCCTGGACTGAGCCATGAAGCACTGTGATGCCGCCGTCATCGGCGGCGGGGTATTGGGGTGCTTTGCCGCCCGGAACCTGAGGCGCTGGAATATTTCCACCGTGCTTCTGGAACAGGCGGAGGATGTGTGCACCGGCATCACCCGGGCCAACAGTGCCATCGTCTACGCCGGCTACGACAACAAACCCGGCAGCCGGAAGGCGGAGTTTACCGTCCGGGGCAACGCGGATTTTGACAGAGTGTGCCGGGAATTGGAGGTTCCTTTTTCCCGGTGCGGCTCCCTGCTGGTGACCTACGAGGATGCGTCGGTGGACACGCTCCGGAGGAAATGGGAACAGGGCATCCAAAACGGCGTGCCCGGGCTGAAACTGCTCACCGGGCAGGAGGCGGAGGCCATGGAGCCCATGCTGAAGTCCGGCGTTGCGGGCGCTCTGTACGCCCCCACCACCGGAACGGTGAACCCGTGGCGGCTTGGAATCGCCGCTTTTGAAAACGCCGTGGATAACGGGGTCGTCCCGATGCTGGGCACCGCCGTGACAGCCATTGAAAAAACGGGGACAGGCTATCTTCTGAGAACCACCGGGGAAGCCGTTTGCTGTAAGGTGGTCATAAACTGCGCGGGGCTGTACGCTGACCGGGTGCAGCAGCTGCTGTTCCCGCCGGACATAAGGCTTCACTGGGACGGCGCGGAATACCTGGTGCTGGATTCCCTGGCGCAAAAGCCGGAACACATCATCTTCCTTCAGGCGAAAAGCTGCGGCAAGGGCATTACCGCCATTCCCTGCACGGAGGGCAATCTGCTGCTCAGCGGGGTGCGCAAGCCCATTTGTGCGCCCTTCGCCACAACCAACGAGGGGCTGGCCGAGCTGAACTCCGCCGCGAAGGCGCTGCTTCCCGGTCTGGACATGACCCGGATCATCCGCTCCTTTGCTGCCGTGCGCCCCAACCCCTACCGGGAAAGCGGAGAGAGCCTCCACGACTTCGGCATTGACAATCCCGCGCCCGGGTTTTACAGCCTCATCGGCATCAAAACGCCGGGGCTGACCTGCGCCAATGAGCTGGGGATGTATCTGGCCGGGCAGGCCGCGGCCTTTCTGGACGCCCGGCGGAACCCGGATTTTAACCCGCACCGGAGGGCCATTGCCAAAACCGACGATCCGGAGATTGTCTGTCAGTGTGAGAATGTCACCTGCGGTGAGATTCTGGAGGCTATCCGCCGGGGAGCGGCCTCGGTGGATGCCGTCAAGCGCCGGGTGGGCAGCGGTATGGGGCGCTGCCAGGGAAGCCGGTGCAGCTTCGCCATTGAGAGACTGTTGGAGGAAGCCCACGGTGGAACATGTTGATATTTTGATTGTCGGCGGCGGTGCGGCGGGTATTGCCGCCGCGAAGGCTGCCTTTCGGGCAGGCTGCGGGAGCATCGCCCTGGTGGACAGAAAATCCGCCCCCGGGGGCGTGCTGCTGCAATGTGCCCATCGGGGCTTTGCAGAGGGACTGACGGGACCGGAGTATGCCGGAAGACTGCTGCGGGACTTCCCCGGGGAAGTCTCCGTGCTGTTCCATACCACCGTGGTATCCATGGATGAAAACCGGATTGCCCGGTTGTCCGGGGGAAGAACGCTGTCATTTCACCAGCTGATTCTGGCCACCGGCTGCCGGGAGATTCCCATGGGCGCGCTGCCCATTGCGGGAACCCGCCCCCGGGGCATTTATACCGCGGGGCAGATGCAGGAGATGATGAACCTCCACGGCGTTGTCCCGGAGGGACCGGTGGTGATTCTGGGCAGCGGCGACCTGGGGCTCATTCTGGCGAACCAAATCGCGGCACTGGGCAGATCCGTCACGCTGGTGGAGCAGAAGAATACCTGCGGAGGCCTTGCCAGGAACCGCCGCTGTCTGCGGGAGTATCCCATCCGCCTTCTGTGCGGGCAGACGATTACCCAGGTGAAGGGTGAAAGGATGCTGGAAGGCTGCCGACTGTCCGGAGGGGAATGGATTGCCTGCAAAACGCTGCTCATTGCCGTTGGGCTGCGCCCGGAACGGACGCTGATCCACGGACTGGGAAGCCCGTCCTGGCTGCACTTGTGTGGGAACTGCAATACCGTTCATCCTATGGTGGAGGGTGTCACGGCGGAAGGAACCCGGGCAGGCATCGCCGCCTGGGAGGAGCTGAACGGGAGTAACAACCGCTTGGGTGATTCGGAAGAGAGATAAATTGTTGTTTGAAGATTTCAAACGCACTTCGTTCTTACTGTAGGGGAGCCATTCATGGCTCCCGTGACGCAGTACGTTTTCGCCGAAA
>CALYTB010000024.1 GCA_945486035.1 uncultured Clostridia bacterium | reverse complement strand
TTTTCCAATATCTTGTGTCTTGCTTACTAAAGCCGATAACCTAAACACCAATTTACCGGGCAGCGGAGTAAAGTCGATATGCACATTGTCAATTATCAATTGTCAATTCTTGCCCGCAATGTGGCGGATGACCTCTCCTGCCAGGATCAGGCCGGCGGCGCCGGGGACGAAGGAGACACTGCCGGGAATCTGGCGCTTGCCGATTCTTTCCGCTTCTTCCCGGCCCCCCTGGGGGGTCAGGGCTTCCTCCGGGGACCAGACCACCTTCACATGCTTGATGCCCCGTTTGCCCAGCTCCCGGCGCATGACCCGGGCCAGGGGGTCCATGCTGGTTTTCGCCAGGTCCTCCACCCGGAAAAGCGAGGGGTCCAGCTTGTTGCCGGTGCCCATGGAGCTGATGACGGGCGTTTGCGCCCGGACGGCCCG
Organism: uncultured Clostridia bacterium; assembly: GCA_945486035.1. GTDB lineage: Bacteria > Bacillota > Clostridia > Oscillospirales > Oscillospiraceae > Faecousia. The sequence continues at coordinate 19,778 of CALYTB010000024.1, read as the reverse complement.
CTCGATCAGCAGCAGCTTGGCGCTGACCGTGTCGATGGCATCCACAATATAATCATAGGCCCCCAGGTCGAAGGCATCTGCCGTGTCCGCGCTGTAGAAAAGCTCCCAGGTTTTCACCGTGATGCCGGGGTTGATGTCCAGCACCCGGCGGCGGGCGGCCTCGGTTTTGGGAAGCCCCAGGGTGGAGCGCAGGGCGAAAAGCTGCCGGTTCAGGTTGCTTTCGCCGACGGTATCGTTATCCACCAGGTCCAGAGCGCCAATGCCGCCCCGGGCCAGGGCCTCCACCGCGTAGCCGCCCACGCCTCCCAGACCGAACACGGCTACCCGGGCTCCGCGGAGCCGCTGCAGCGCCTCGGGGCCCAGGAGCATTTGTGTCCGGGAAAATTCTTCGCCCATGCTCAGTCCTCGAAGGTCAGCACATCCTTGTACCGCTCCCGGAAGATGGCGTAGACTGCGTTCAGCAGCGCCTCGTCCTCCAGGGCCAGGTAATTCTCGGTTTCCTCGTCCACCGGCTCCACCTGGAGGATCACCACCTGGCCGGACTCCTCCCCGGTGGGGGTGAGAATCAGATACTCCGCGCCCTCATACTCCACGCTGTCCAGATACTCGAATTCCGTTTCCTCCCCGTTTTCATCGGTGAGGGTGAGGAGGTTGTCCTCCTCCTGCATAATTTCCTGCTCCATATCCATATTGAATACCTCCAAATAGAATGTAATTTCATCACCGGAAAGACAAATTGGTGTATAGGCTATCGGCCCGTTTAGGAAACGTTGGAAAACACTGTAGGGGAGGCATTCATGCCTCCCGGCGGTGAAACGTTCCGGTTTTCTCTGCGTTTCGGCGAAAACGTACCATGTATGCGGGAGGCATGAATGCCTCCCCTACAGTAAGGACGATGTGCGTTTGATGCTTTCAAACAATTTGTCTCTGCGTCCAATGGCTTTATATCAGGAGCAGTATACCGCAATTCCGGGGAAAAAGCAACCGAAAACCTTGCAAATGGAAGTCAATCGTGATAGACTTAGGATGCTGATCTGATTTTTCCCGAAAGAGGTTGATATTATGTCCCGTAAAATCCTTGCGCGCCGGGCGGTGTGTCTGGTGCTGTGCGCGCTGATGCTGACCGGCTGCTCCCGGGTGCTCCCGACGGTTAAGAAGGGCAGCACCGGAAAGTCTGCCATCCCGGAAACCCAGGCTGCTGCCCCCACCGAAACGGAGCCCGCCCCCACCGTGCCTCCCGACGGCAATCCCAATGATGTGACCTGCAAGGGAAGCTATACCGGTTCGGGGAACGATTCCTATGTGGTGGCCGTCGCCGGGGAGGAGCCCCTGACGAACGCGCAGCTGCAGGCGTTTTACGATCTGGAGGCCGCCACCTGGTATCAGAGCGGCAGCCAGCCCGCCCCGGACTGGGAGCAGGGACTGGACACCCAGATCTGTCCCCTGGACAGCCGCCTTACCTGGCAGCAGTATTTCCTGGGCCGGGCCCTGGCCAGCTGGCACAGCTATGTGGCCCTGGTGGCGGACAGCCGGAATGCGAAGATGCCCCTGGACCCGGAGTACAAGCCCTACGACGGAAACTACGAAAAGTACATGACCGACACCATGCCCGCCATCGCCTACCTCTACGGACGGGACCCCAGCTACAAGGTCAACTCCCTCCACCAGGCCTTTATTGACGGCCTGCCCCAGACCCTTCCCGGGGCCTCGCAGCAGCTGCTCGCCGCCGCGGAGCTGGCAAACTACGCCTATTCCTACTTCACCTTCTGCCGCTTCTTCTCGGAGCTGAGCGAAGAGGAGTTGGCCCGGCAGGCAGGTGAATATTCCTCCGAGGAGGGCTACACCGTGACCTTCCGGCACATTCTGGTCTCCGACGAGGAGACCGCCAACGCCCTGCTGGAGGAGTTTGCCACGGGCCGGAAGGTGGATGAGCCCCGGTTCGGTGTGCTGGCCAATACCAACTCCCTGGACGAGGGCACCCGCCTGGACGGCGGCCTCTACGCCGGGATTGCCCCGGGGCAGCTGGCAAAGGAGCTGGATGCCTGGCTCTTTGACCCGGCCCGGACCGCCGGGGATACCGCCGTGGTGAAAACCGGGCTGGGCTACCATGCGGTATACTTCTCCGGCCGGGAGGACAATTCCGCGACCCTGGCCCAACGCGCCGCCTGGCTGGAAAAGGACACCGATCTGATCCGCGCCCTCCGGGAGGCCATGCCCATGGAGGTGACCTACAGCGCCATCACCCTGTCTGAGCCCGATACCTCCATCGGCTATGCCCAGGCCCTGTACCCGGACATTGCCCATGAGCAGATTCCCGATGTGCCTCTGTACATCCAGCAGGACTATACCGAGTCGAGATACGGTGCCTTCCCTCTGGCTTCCTACGGCTGCGGCATCACCACCTTAGCCATGTTTGCCAGCTATATGGCGGATGAATACCTGACCCCGCCAGCCCTTGCCAAGCGCTACGGCTCCTACTGCCACAGTAGCGGCACCGATGCGGTGCTGATTTCCGATGCGGCCCCGGAGCTGGGTTACTATGTGCTGACAACCTCCTATGATTGGCGGGATGCCGAGGCGTACATGCAGCAGGGCTACAAGGCCATCTGCCTGCAGCACAAGGGCTATTTCACCCGGGGCGGACACTATCTGGTGCTGCGCAGCCTCAACGACGACGGCACCGTGAGCATCCGGGATTCCAACCTCTACAACTACGGAAAGCTCCACCCCCACAAGGACGACCACTTCACCTGGTCAAAAATCATTCCCAGCGGGGTCAACTACTGGATTTTCCAGGATAAGATCACCCGGATTCCCGCCTGCAGCCGCTGCGGCGACAACAGCGCCCCCCAGGGCCTGCTCCAGTCGGAGTACCTGTGCCCCCGGTGCCTCACCGCCCTGTCCCGCCGGGGTGACTTCCTCACCGCCTGCCCGGAGTTCTGACAAGCCGCGGTCAGCGAATGGAGAATTGACAATTGAAAATTGACAATTGACAGTTATCCTGCCCGGGGCAAACAGGCTGACAAATTGGTGTTTGTACGTTCTTGCTGTCATTGCGAGCCAGCGCGCACGCTGGCGTGGCAATCCCCCCGATGGATGGAACCAAGTAACGATTTCTACCAAAAAACGCAGTGTTTCCCCGTCCTGTAGGGCAATTGTCGATACATTTCCCTTCTAACCGGGGGATTGCCACGCCAGTGTGCGCACTGGCTCGCAATGACAGCAAAAACGTAAAACGCCAATTTGCCGGGGGCGGGGTTACGCTTAATTGGATATACACAAGCAAGGCCGCCGGGGTTCCGGCGGCCTTGATTTTTGGCGGTATATAGGACGGCGGGGTTTCTTTGGGTATCGTTATCCGGCCAGATTCCGCGTGATGGCCTTGATGACCTCTTCGATGACAATGGGCTTGGCAATATGACCGTTCATGCCTGCATCCAGGGAGGCCTGGACATCCTCCGCAAAGGCGTTGGCGGTCATGGCGATGATGGGAATCTCCCGGGCATCCGGGCGGTCCGGCAGGGCGCGGATAGCCTGGGTGGCCTCGTAGCCGTTGCGCTTCGGCATCATGATGTCCATGAAGAGCATATCGAAGGTGCCCGGCGGGCTGTCCCGGAAGGTCTCCACCGCCTCGTCGCCGTCGCAGACCCGGGTGATCCGGATGCCCAGCTCCTCCAGCTGCACCATGGCAATCTCCGCGTTCAGGTCGTTGTCCTCCGCCAGAAGGAGCTTCACGCCCTCCAGGTCCGTGCCCGCGGTGGGCTCTCCCTGCTTCGGAACCTCGGTTTCCTCCGTTAGCTCCAGCGGCAGCGCAACGGTAAAGGTGGAGCCCACACCCTTTTGGCTCTCCACGCGGATGGTGCCGCCCATCAGATCCACATACCGCTTGGAAATGGCCATGCCCAGTCCCGAGCCCTTATATTGGGTTCTGGCGCTGGATTCCTCCTGGGAGAATTCGTCGAAAATGTGCTCCGCGAATTCCTCCGTCATGCCCACGCCCGTATCGGCGACACGGTAGCGCACCGTGATATGCCGCGCGTCCGCGCCGGGAAGATAACTGCTTTCAAAGCAGATGGTGCCGCCGTCGCCGGTGAATTTCACCGCGTTGCCCAGAATGCTCACCAGCACCTCCCGGATGCGGACGGCATCGGCCAGCACATAGGGGGTTTCCGGCGTTTCCAGACGGGTGCGGAAGGTGATGTTCCGGTTGGACAGGAAGCCGTAGGTGATGCTCAGCACGGTATCGGTCACATCCCGGATGTCCACGGGGACGGGGGCGAATTTGATCTTGCCGCTTTCGATGCGGCTGATGTCCAGCACATCGTTGATGAGGGTCAGCAGATGCTCGGAGCTTTCGCTGATCCTCTCCAGGCAGTTTCGGACCTCCGGCTTGGGCTCCAGCTTCATGGCGATGTTGGTAAAGCCGATGATGGCGTTCATGGGGGTCCGGATGTCGTGGGACATGTTGTTCAGGAAGGTGGTCTTGGCCCGGTTGGCGCTCTGGGCGGCATGGACCGCGTCCTCCAGCTCCTGGTTGATGCGCTTGTCCTTGGTCCGGTCGGACAGATCCAGGATGTATTTCTGCTCCCCCTGGATGTCCGAGCAGAACACGACCACCCGGAACCACAGCTCCTCGCCGGTTATCTGATGGGTATACTCCCGGTCCCACGCCCGCTGCTGGCCGGGCAGAATGGAGGACAGATGATCCAGAATGTGCTCCCGCTCGTCCGGGCGGATCAGCTGCTCAATCACATGGATGTCGCTGAGCACCTGCTGCTGGGGGATTCCCACCAGCTTCTCGACGTTGGGACTCACATATTCCACCCGAAGATCCTCCGCATCCACCATGAGGAACACATCGTCCACATTGATGGAAAGCTTGGAGAACAGCTCGTCCCGGGCCAGAAGCTGCTTGTCCTTGCGTTTCAGCTTCTGCCGGTTCTGCTGGACCACCATCAGAAGAATCACCAGGGCCAGAGCGATGGATATCCCCGACACCACCAGCATGGTGGTGTACTGGAGCTTATTCATGCTGGCGTTCACCACATCGGTGGGCGCGATTCCCAGAATCGTCCAGTTCTGGAAATTCGCGGACTCATACACCAGATAGAAGCTCCTGCCGCCCACGTCAAAGACCGCTGAGCCTGAGTTCCCGTCCAGAAAATCCCGGCGCAGGACATCCATCGCTTCGCCGGTCATGGATTTGGATTCCGCCAGCAGGGAGAAGAGGTTGTGGACATCCTGCAGGTCGTCACTTGCGTTGTCCACAACGATCCGGCCGTCGGGCAGAACCGCGAAGGTGCTGGCCTGTCCGTCAAAGGCGGAGATTTTCAGGCTCTCCACCAGGTCGGAGTTGTTGTAGGTGATGGCGATGGCCTCATAGGCAAAGCCCCGGTAGCTGCCTTGCGCGGCGGGAATGGCGAACACCATGATCTCCGGCTGATCCGGGACCACGGAGTTGACCACAATGGGCCGGCGCTCCAGCATCAGCACCGCCAGCTGGTCCCGCAGGTCCAGATAGCCCCTGCCGCCGGACAGAGTAAGATATTCTCCGTTCCGGGAGATGAAATAGAAATCCGTGAAATTGCTTTCCCCCCGGGCCAGGTACACATAATCGGCAATCTCGCCGTCGCTTTCCGCCTTCTCCAAAAAAGGGGCCCACATGCGCATCCGGCTCCAGTTGACCGAAACCAGATTGTACAGCGTCTGATTCGCCTGGTGGAAAATCTCCGTCAGGTGGGCGGTGCTCTCCTCGTAAATGGTCTGGGATACAAAGCTGAAATAGGAGGTACCGGCAAAGGCTACTCCCGCCGCGATGGCAACAATCAGCAGCAGCGCCAGCAATCTTTTTTTCGTGATGCCATCCTCCTTTCTGATTGTCCGGTTCGGCTTGCCCCTTCGGACAATGCGATAAATTGGTGTTTGTAAAGATATGCTGTCATTGCGAGCCAGTGCTCACACTGGCGTGGCAATCCCCCCGATGAATGGAACCAGGTAACGATTACCACCAAAAATCGTAATGTTACCCCACTCGGTAGGGCAATTGTCGGTACATTTCCCCACTAACCGGGGGATTGCCACACCAGTCTGCGGACTGGTTCGCAATGACAGGTAATCGAGGCATAGCCCGACAAACACCAATTTTCCTGTCCGGGTTGGGCGGAGTTATTTGCCCTGGAGGATGGTCACATACTCCGAGGGGGCGACAAACTGCTTTGTTTTCTCCAGCGCTTCCTGCATGCACTCCTGGCTGGAGAAATCGTGCACCAGGTACTCCTCCCGCTTGGCCTTCAGATCCTCGGGCATGGGGCAGTTGCAGAAGGTGGGATGCTCCAGGAAGGTGTCCGCGCCCACCAGCAGCACATTGTAGACGGCGTTGTCGTCCAGGGGCTTGCCGTCCACGGTGATCTCCTCCAGGCGGAACTTGCCAGGCGCATACTCGGTGACGGTGTAGCTCAGGCCGCTGGTGACGGGCATCAGATTGCGGTGTTGGATGGGGTTGGAGCCGTCCTCCTTCACATTCACCAGCCAGTCCATGAACCGGCGGACCTCCGCGCCGGTGTACTTGCCCCGGTAGATAGAGTTCCGGGCGGTCAGGACCCACTTGGCCTGCTGCAGGGTGTAGTCCCCGGCGTAGATGGAGGTGGAGGCCACGGGGGAATAGGCAATGGCGATATCGTCGCCCATAGCCTGACGGATGGTGTTCACCAGAGAGGAGGCTGCGGCGCTTCCGTGTTCGGTGAAGTCATTGGAGTAGCCGGTTCCCTGGGTGAACATGACTTCCACCGACTCCGGGTCCTGGAAGTGGGTAAGCTGGGCGCTGAAGGCATCGTAGGCCTGCCGGGCATCGTACTCCCCGGTCATCATCTTGTGACCCACATCCTGGGAGATGGAGAACACCTCGGTGGAGGCCAGGCGCATGTACAGGTGGTTGCTCTGGATCACGTCCAGCACATGCTCCATGGAGGGGGAGGAGGTGATGGTCACCTCCTTGTTGTAGGAAAGCACGGAGGTGCCGGCGGCCACATGCTTCTGGCCCTCCTCGCTGAAAATGGCCAGAAGGACTTCCATCACGGCGGCCTTCTTGGCAGCATCCTTCTCCACCTGGCTGGAAACGGCCAGCTGGCACATGGGATAGGTCAGCAGCCAGTTATCCTGGCTGGTCTCGCCGAAATAGGGAAGGATGACGCTGGTGATCCCCAGCTCATTCGTGATGTTGTCCGCCAGAGCCGCCGTATTGCGGGTCATGGCGGTTTTGCCCTCATAATATCCTTCCATGATAGCGGAAAACCTCAGCTCCTCATCCCCCTGCTCAAAGCGGACGTCTTTCAGGAACTGCTCGTATTTTTCAAACACTTTGGGCCAGACAGTATCATCCAGACCTACCTGGCTGTCCGCTGTCTCACTTTCATAAGCCATGCGCCACTGGGTGCCCTCCAGGCTCATCAGCTCCGGGATGGCACAGCCCTGCATGGTCTCCAGACAGGTGTAGTCATAGTCCCAGTCGGTCTGATAGCCCTTGATGCCCACCGCCTCGAAAGCGTCTATGGCAGCCACGAACTCGGCATAGTTGGTAGGCAGGGGGATGCCGTACTGGTCAAACAGATCCTTGTTGGCCATGGTGCAGTCCACCTCGGCACACATGGGCAGCCACCGGATGGCGCCGCCGGTTTCCCGGTTGACCTCCAGGTAGCTGCTATAGAAGGTGCCCGCCACCTCGGAGGTGCTCAGGTCCATCAGATGCTCCGCCAGGGGAGCCGCGTCGTTCAGGGAGAACCGGCGGCAGGTGATGATGTCCGGCATTTCCTCTCCCCGGGCAAGCAGATCCTTGTAGTATTCCATGGTGTTGAAGGCCTGGATGAAGGTGAATTCAATGTCGGGGAATTTCTGCTCCAGCCAGGGTGATAATTCCTTCAGCATGGACCGGTCCCACAGATACATGGAAATCTGGATTTTGTCATTTTGTTTCTTGCCGGCGGTTCCGGTTTTTCCGCATCCGGCCAGCATCCCCGCCGCCATGACAAAGGCAAGCAGCAATGCGATCATTCTTTTCTTGTTCATGAGCTCTCTCCTTCTGGTGTTTTGTGTATTCAGGCCAAAGGGCCGTGAGTTACTTAGCTGTTCCCGCCGGCTTTCCCAGGCAAGCCGGAAAATTGGTGTTTGTCGGGCTGTTCCTCGATTACCTGTCATTGCGAGACCAGTCCGCAGACTGGTCGTGGCAATCCCCCGGTTGAATGGGGCCAGGTGACGATTACCACCATAAATCCCAGTGTTTCCCTGTTCTGTAGGGCAATTGTCGATACATTTTACCTCTAACCGGGGGATTGCCACGCCAGTTTGCGAACTGGCTCGCAATGACAGCATATCTTTACAAACACCAATTTGTCGGGTTGCTGACTTAAGCCGATAAGCACATATCTAATTTTATTTTTCATCCCGAAGGGATTCCTTAATTGTCAATTGCGAATTGTCAATTGTCAATTCTAAACACCGATTCCCCGCTCTGATTTCAAAGCGGCAGTTTCCGCCGGTGCTTACAACAGCTTTGCCAGGCTTCGCAGCAGGCGGGCGGAGTTGGTGGGTTTTACAAGAAAATCATCCATGCCCACGACGGTGGCTCGCTCCCGATTCTCGGCAACCGCGTTGGCGGTCAGGGCAATAATGGGCACGTTGGCCCGGATCCGGTTCGGAAGCTTTCGGATCCGCGCCGTTGCCTCAAAGCCGTCCATCACCGGCATTTCGATATCCATCAACAGAAAATGATAATACCCGGGCTCGTTGTCTTTCACTGCCGCCAGGGCTTTGCTTCCGTCCTCCGCTTCCTCAACAAGCAGGCCGTGATCCAGGAGGATTTCTTTCAGCACCTCCCGATTCAGTTTGTTGTCATCCACAAGGAGGACCCTTCGTCCCTCCAGCGATTCGGTGTTCTCCGGCGCTTCCCCGGCCGGTTCCTCGCCGGGCGATTCGCCGAGGGTATAGGTGATCATCGCCTCCATATCGGCAAGCACCGACTGGAGCTTGCGCAGATATTCCTCCGCTTTGGAGCCGTGTCTGCCGCCCAGCTCCGCATAACCCACGGCGCTGTACAGCTCTGTCCGCAAATCCCGCAGGGATTTCTTGTGAAAATCCGCCGCTTTTTTCGCTGCCTCCAGTTCCTTTTCCATCAAATCCATTTTCTCAAGCAGCAGCTCATGATTTGTCTGGGAGCTGCTGCTCCTGCCGTCCGGGTATCCGAGCGTAAACTCGATGGTGACCCCCATCATATCCAGACATTTTTGAAATTCTTCAAATGTCATGCTCTCCCTGGAAAGCTTTCTGTACAGGGAGGAGGGGAGCATCCCCATCCGCTTGGCCAGGTCGGCCTTTGGGATTCCAAGCTCGGAGCAAACGAGATTAATTGTTTCCGCAGTTCTCATGGCGTTCATCCTATCCGATTGGTGGTATTGTTTGTTCCATTTTTGACATTGTAACATAAACAGCATATTAACGCAAGACATATTTTGAGCTTTCATGAAATGATATTCGCGCCTATCGGTCAAGTCCGCAACCCGACAAATTGGTGTTTGTCGGGCCGGCTCCAGATTACCTGTCATTGCGAGACCAGTCCGCAGACTGGTCGTGGCAATCCCCCGGTTGAATGGGGCCAGGTGACGATTACCACCAAAATTGCAGTGTTTCCCTGTTCTGTAGGGCAATTGTCGATACATTTCCCCACTAACCGGGGGATTGCCACGGAAGTCCTGCGCACTGGCTCGCAATGACAGCATATCTTTACAAACACCAATTTGTCTGGCAGCAAAATCTTTCGGTCAATCGGTGATTCCTGCATCCTGCGCCCCGGGGGAATTCAGGCCAGGAAATGGAACGCACAAACCTTTTCATTGAGGCAAAAATAGCTTGAAAAGTAATCTCATGGATGTTATGATATAAATATTAAATTAGGCGAATTATCACATTCTGGAGGGATTTCAATGCCAAGAAGATGGATTGCTCTGCTGATGTGTCTGGCTCTGGTATGCTCCATGCTGCCGGTGTCCGCGTTGGCGGAGGACACGCTCCCCGAGGCCACGGAAGCCACCGAGGCCACGGAAGCTACCGAGGTAACGGAAGCCACCGAGGTAACGGAAGCAACCGAAGCTGCCGAAGCAACCGGGGCTGTGGAGGAAGAGAGCACGGAACCGCCCCTGCTTCCGCCATCCCTTTTGCCGGAGGAGGCGCCCACCGCCGAGGAGGCTCTGCGCTCCGCTCTGGCGGCCGCCGGGAACTGGGATATCGTTACCCTCAGTGAAGACCTGTCCCTCAGTGCCGACCTGACGGTTCCTGCCCAGGTCACCCTGGAGCCCACGAGCACCCTGACCGTGCCCTCCGGTGTGAAGCTGACCCTGGACGGCAGCCTGCTGCTGGACCGCGGCCGCCTGGTGCTGGAGGATGGCTCTGCCCTGGTGATTGGCGACGAGGGTTCCCTGCGGGCCATCTATGATACCGTCGTCACCATGGGCAACAACGTTACCCTCTCCCTGGGGACGGGCCGTGTCTTCCTGGATAATGGCAGTACCGGTCTGGACGGCATCCCGAAGGAAGTCTGCGTGCGGTTTGTAGTTCCCTCCTCCGAGACCGCGCTGCAGGAGGCCATCCAGATCAGCGGCGACTATTTCCGCACCAATGTGAACATCACCAACTTCTCTGGCCTGAGCACCATCTCCGGCTCCGTCACCATCCCCCAGAACATGGATGTCAATCTGACGATGGGGGGCGGAGAGACCTTGTCTCTCACCCTTCAGTCCGGCAGCGCTCTGACTGTGAACGGCAACTTCAATGCCTGTAGCGACACCGTCCTCACCGTGGAGGATGGCGCGTCCATAACCGTGAACGCCGGTGGCAGCATGACCGTCTCCGAAGGAGCCACCCTGGTCAATAACGGCACCGTTACAAGCAACGGCAGCCTGACCATAAACGGCACCCTGGAGGGCAATGCCCCGGTGACCCCGGACTCCCCCGATTTGCCGGAGGAGGAGCCCACCGCCGAGGAGGCTCTGCGCTCCGCTCTGGCGGCCGCCGGGAACTGGGATATCGTTACCCTCAGTGAAGACCTGTCCCTCAGTGCCGACCTGACGGTTCCTGCCCAGGTCACCCTGGAGCCCACGAGCACCCTGACCGTGCCCTCCGGTGTGAAGCTGACCCTGGACGGCAGCCTGCTACTGGACAAAGGCCGCCTGGTGCTGGAGGACGGCTCTTCCCTGGTGATTGGTGACAATGGCTCCCTGCGGGCCGTCTATGACACCGTCGTCACCATGGGCAACAGCGTTACCCTCTCCCTGGGGACGGGCCGTGTCTTCCTGGATAATGGCATTACCGGTCTGGACGGCATCCCGAAGGAAGTCTGCCAGCGGTTTGTGGTTCCCTCCTCCGAGACCGAGCTGCAGGAGGCCATCCAGCTCAGCGGCGACTATTTCCGCACCAATGTGAACATCACCAACTGGGCTAGTCCGACCGCCATCTCCGGCGCTGTCACCATTCCTCAGAACATGGATGTCAATCTGACGATGTGGGGCGGAGAGACCTTGTCTCTCACCCTTCAGTCCGGCAGCGCTCTGACTGTGGATGGCGTCTTCAATACCTATAGCAACACCGTCCTCACCGTGGAGGATGGCGCGTCCATAACCGTGAACGCCGGTGGCAGCATGACCGTCTCCGAAGGAGCCACCCTGGTCAATAACGGCACCGTTACAAGCAACGGCAGCCTGACCATAAACGGCACCCTGGAGGGCAATGCCCCGGTGACCCCGGACTCCCCCAACCAGGGCACCGTGAGCGTCACCACCCTGGAGGAGCTGGAAGCGGCGCTGGAGGAGCTGAAGGATCAGCCTCCCTACGCAATGCCGATTTTTGTGCAGGCGAACATCGTTCTGGAAAATGACCTGCAGATCGAAGACTTCTATATGGGCATTGCTGAGGGCGTGACGGTAACGGTGCCCTCCGGCGTGACCATGACGGTTTCCGGCAGCCTGGGCGTTGAGGGAAGCCTCCTCGTATCCGGCAAACTGGAAAACCAGCGCTTTATCGATGTGTTTGAGCACGGCAGACTGGAGATTTGCTCCGGCGGTGCCTATACCGGGGACGGCACGATCAACGGCAGCAAGGAAAACGTGATCGGAATCAGTGCTTCCAAGCTGTCCACGTCCATCACGGTGTACACGGTGGAGGAGCTGAATCAGGTCCTGGCCACGGCTTCGGAATACAGGCAGCGGGAAATCGAATGCCAATTCGACGGTGAAGCGGTTCTGAACCGGGATCTCAGCATCCGCAGCAATGATATGGTCTATATACCCTATGACGGAGTTCTGGCGATTCCCGAGGGCATTACCGTGAAGGTGGACGGATACCTGTACGGCGATCTGCGGATTATGTCCGGCGCGACCCTGACCGTTCGCGGCGAGGGCATCGTGGCAATCCTGGATCAGCGCATCTCCATGGTGGAATCCGGTGCGAATCTGAATGTGGTGCCCGGTTCCATCCATGTAAACGGCTTCGAGGAAATCCCCGGAATCCCCAGGAATCTGATCTCCCTGACTGTGGATGTGGGAAGTCAGGAGCAGGTGGAACAGGTATATGCCCTGGCATCGGAGTATGCCGCGGTCTGGGCGGAGTTCTGGGACACCACCCTCACCCTGACGGGGGATCTGACCATTCCTGCCAATGGAAGCCTGGCGTTCTATGGCAATCTGAACATACCGGTTGACGGCATTCTGGAGGTTCCCGAGGGCATCACCCTGACAAACCTTGGAAGCATCTATGTATATGACCGTGCCGTACTGCGGATTTGCCGGGGCGGCAGCCTGGTGAATCGGGGTGACCTGGTCCTGGGCGGCGGTACGCTGGAGAACCTGGGCAGCTATACAGAGGGCACCGTAACCGGCGGCAGCTGCGGCGAGAAGCTTACCTGGAGCCTTGACGAGGCTACCGACGTGCTGACCATCGACGGCTCCGGCGCTATGGATGACTACGCCCAGGAAGGCGCGCCCTGGTACGGCCTGCGGGAGCAGATTGCCCGCATTGCCATGAAGCAGGGCTCCAACATCGGCGCCAACGCCTTCTACGGCCTGACCCAGGTGACGGAGATCACCCTGCCCAGAACCCTGGAAAGCTTCCGGGATGCCTTCGGCACCTGTACGAGCCTTACCAGAATTTCCTTCCCCGATGGCAATGACCACGGCTTCAGCACCAATGCCGAGGGCACCATGGTGCTCTACAGCCTGCCGAGCTCCGCTGCGGCAGCCTACGCCATGAGCCGCAGCACCTCCGGCAGCGCGGTCTGCGCGGTGGTTCCCGGCGCCCAGGGGAAACTCGTGATTCCCGAGGGTGTCACCACCCTGGCCTCCGGCGCCATGACCGGCTGCGCCGGCATAACCGAAGTGTCCTTCCCCCAGGGCTTCCGGGCCATTGAGGAAAGCGCCATGACCGGCTGCTCCGGGATTGAGAAGCTGGTATTCCCCGAGACCCTGGAATCCATCGGTGCCAACGCCTTCTCCGGCTGTGCGAATCTGACCCAGCTGGTGTTCACCGGCCCCGCCCCTGCGCTGAGCCCCGATGCTCTGGCGGGTTTGGAGGCCACCGTGAGTTATCCTGCCAATGAAGAGAGCTGGCAGGACGTGGCCAGCGGACTGCCGGAGGGCATCACCGCGGAAGCCAAGTCCGTGATGATCCGCATCACCGGCGCGGATACCCTCCTGGCCGGCAAGTCCACACAGCTTACCGCCTCCTTCCTCCCCGAGGATTCCGGGACGGAGCTGGTGTGGAGCCTGGAAAAGGGCGAGGACGATGCCTCCATTTCCCAGGACGGCACCCTCACCGCTAAGGAGGTAACCCGGCGTACCCAGGTCACCGTACTGGCCAGCGCCGCTGACGGCAGCGCCGAGCCCGGCAGCTTCACCGTGACCATCGTGCCCCTGGCCTCCGGCGTAGAGATTACCCGGGACTTCGCGCAGGTCACCGGCCAGACCCTGGTGGTGAACCTCAATGAGCCTCAGCAGGACATCCTCCTGACCGCCCGTACCGTTCCCGAAGGCTGCGGCAGCGAAGTTTCCTGGAAGGTCAGCGATACCAAGGATGCCTACGGAAGCTATGACATTCAGGGCAATTCCCTGACCTTCGCTCCCGGCGGCAAGACCGGCTCCGTCACCTTCACCGCCACCGCCGCCGATGGCAGCGGCGAAACCGCCAAGGTCATTGTAAAGCTGGTCCGCTACGCGGATCGTCTGGAAATCCAGAAGGCACCGGAGTACATCCTGGGCGGCAAGTCCGTGACTCTGACCACCGACGTAGCTTCGGACAAGACCCTTACCGATAAGAAGGTGGTTTGGAGCCTGGACGAGGAATCCGCGCCCTACGCCTCCATCTCCGCCTCCGGCAAGCTGACCACCAAGGTGGTGTCCGAGCGGGTGACCCTCTATGTCACCGCCACCCTGGCGGCGGACCCCTCCGTGTCCGATACCGTAGCCATCCGCCTGTACCCCGCAGCCACCGCCGTGGAGCTGCGCAGCGACGACCGGGTCTTTGCCGAGGGCGAGAAGATCACCTGGGATGTGGAGCAGGGAACTTTGAACCTGGATGCCACGAGCTACCCCGTGGATGCGATGCAGGGCGGCACCTGGTCCGTCAGCAGCGATTCCATTGCGGAAATTACCCAGGACGGCCAGGTCACCTTCCTGAAGGCGGGCAAGGTGAAGATCACCTTCACCGCCTCCGACGGCTCCCGCAAGAAGGCCACCCTGAACGTCACCGTGACCAAGAAGGTCGCCGATGTGATCATTGAAGCCCCCGTGTCTTTCCGGGAAGGCGAGAGTGTGACCCTGAAAGCCACCACCCTGGCCGGAGACCGCAACCCCGCCACCAACCAGAAGGTGAACTGGTTTGTTTACGGCGACTGTGATGTATCCATCTCCTCCTCCGGCAAGGTTACCGTGAAGGATGTAAGCAATCAGCAGCTCATCACCGTGCGTGTCCAGTCCAAGGAGAATCCCGAAATTTGCGCGGAAACGGAAATCACCCTGCTGCCCAAGTATGAGAAGACCCTGCAGCTGACGGTTGGAGAAGCGAATCTGACAGGAGCCACGCTCAGCAGGGAACCCGGCAGTGAGGCACTTCAGATCGTACCCAAGCTGTACCTCACCGAGGGAGGCCGGGAGTCCGGTCTGGAAGATCTTGACAGCTCCGCATGCACCTTCTCCAGCAGCAATAAGCGGGCGGCAACCATTGATGCCCAGGGCCGGATCGCCTTTGTCGGCGTGGGCAGCACCACCATTTCCGCCAAGTACACTGCCGAGATAGACGGCAAGTCCGTGGTTCTCACCGCGAAGTTCAGCCTGAATGTGGCCTACTGGGTGCACAGTGTAAGGATTGCCGAGCCTGCCGATACGAATCTGCGCAGCGGCAAGAGCCTGACCCTGAAGGCCTCCGCGCTGAGGGAGGACGGAACCCTGGCCACCAGCCAGAAGATGATCTGGCTGTCCAGCAACCCCGATGTGGCTACGGTCAGCGCTTCCGGCAAGGTCACCGCAAAGAACGTGACGATAAATACCCAGGTGACCATTAGGGCAACTTCTCAGGAGAGCGACGCCTACGACGAGATCACGCTGACCATCCGGCCCAAGTCCGCTTACCAGATGTCCCTGTTCCGGCAGGACGAGGCGGCTCCCGCCAAGCAAACCGTGCCCATGGATCTGTGCCCCATCGTTCTCAAGGATGAGATGAAGGCCCTGATGTATGTCTCCGATCCGGCATCCGACAAAGACGGACAGCAGCTGGAGGTCCAGGCAACGTGGACCAGCAGCAATAAGAAGGTAGCGGAATTTGACGAAGCCGGAAATCTCCTCTTCAAGCAGCCCGGCAGCACCAACATCACCGCCAGCGTTGTGGAGAATGTGAACGGCAGGGACACCACGGTATCCGCCAAGGTGGCCGTGAAGGTGGTGCGCAGTGTCCGCTCCCTGACCGTATCCCAGAAGGTGGAGGGTCAGGAGCTGGTCTCCGGCAAGAAGCTGCAGCTTGTGGCCGCGGTCAACAGCGATGCCAGCAACAAGAAGGTGACCTGGATCAGCAGCAATCCCGCTGTGGCGAAGGTTTCCTCCTCCGGTCTGGTCACCGCGGGCCGTGTCTTTGAGCAGCAGACGGTTACCATCACCGCCGAAGCCCAGGACGGCTACGGCGTGAAAGACTCCATTGAGCTGACCGTGTACCCCGCTGCCACCACCGTGTCCATCCTCAGCGGCGGGCAGGTGCTGGACAACCGGACAATCACCGTGAGCCTGGCCCAGCTGGATTCCATGGAGCTGTCCGCCGTGGTATACCCCGATATGTCCACCGGCGCGCTGCAGCAGGTCACCTGGAGCAGCAGCAATACCAGGGCCGCCTCCTTTGACGGCAGCACCCTGAACCTGCACCGCACCGGCACCGTCACCATCAAGGCCACCGCCAATGACGGTTCCAAGAAAACAGTCAGCTTCAAGCTGGTGATTACCGACTGAGCAATCCCTCCGAAGCGGAACCAACCCAACAACAATGCCCCCGGCCACCGCCGGGGGCATTTTCTGTAAATGCGGACGAGGAAGGCATCAGGCATCCATGGTCGGGATGCGCATAGGGCAGCTCCTGAGCAGCCCCACGGGTTGAAAAAGCCTTCCCCTCTGGGGAAGGTGCCCCGAAGGGGCGGAAGAGGGAAACACGTCACAATGATGAATCCGATACAACGAAGCGGGCACAGGTGATTCATTGCCTTTCTGCCCGGAATTACCGCAGCGGCTCATGCGGCCGCGGAACCTCTTCCACCGCTTCGCGGTTCCCCTTCCCCAAAGGGGAAGGCTTTCCGACAAACCGGTTTCCCGGGGGGATAGGGGAACACATAAAAAACCGCCCGCGGATGTGGCGGGCGGGAGGGGTTAGCGGGAAACGCCGGACAGGAGCCGGGAGTAGCCTTCTCCGTACTGGACACAGCGGGATACCCGGCTTAAGGTGGCGGAGGAAATGCCGGAGCGCTGCATCACCTGGGCGTAGGTGTTGCCCTCCAGCAGAAGCCGCGCGGCGTAGACCCGTTCGGCCATGTTCTCAATCTCCTTGCGGGTGCACAGGTCGTCAAACAGGGCCCGGATCATTTCGGGGTCGTCAATGGATGCGATCAGCTCATAAAGCTCCTGGGTTTTATCGTGGTGGTCTGGGGTCATGGTAACGCCTCCAATCAAAAGCTCTCCCGGGAGGCCCGGAGGAAATGCCGGGTTTTCTCACTGCGGGGGTTGTCAAACAGCTGTTCCGGCGGGCCCATCTCCTCGATGACCCCGTCCGCCATATAGATTACCACATCCGCCACACATTTTGCAAACTCCATTTCGTGGGTAACCACGATCATGGTGGTATTTTTTTCCTTCAGGCCCCGGATCACCCGCAGCACCTCTCCGGTGAGCTCCGGGTCCAGGGCGCTGGTGGGCTCGTCGAAGCACAAAACCTTGGGCTCCAGGGCCAGGGCCCGGGCGATGGCCACCCGCTGCTGCTGACCGCCGGAGAGCTGCCAGGGATAGCTGTCCTTTTTCGAAAGCAGCCCCACCTGATCCAGCAGGGACACTGCCTTCTCCCGCAGGGCATCCGGAGAGCCCTTGCGCAGCAGGGAAGGGGCCAGGGTCACGTTTTCCAGCACCGTGTACTGGGGAAAGAGGTTAAAGTTCTGGAACACCAGGCCGAAATTTAACCGGTTCTGCCGGATCTGGGCCTCGGAAAGGTCCGCGCCGGTCAGGATCTGGCCCTGAACCCGGATTTCGCCTTCGTCCGGCTGCTCCAGAAAATTCAGGCACCGCAGCAGCGTGGTCTTGCCGCTGCCGGAGGAGCCGATGATGGCCAGCACCTGGCCCTGCTCCAGCTGAAAGGACACGCCCTTGAGCACATCCGTGTCCCCGAAGCCCTTTTTTAAGTTGTTCACTTCCAGTATTGCCATGGCTCAACCTCTGAAATAGCTCAATTTCTTTTCCAGCTTGCCGAAAAGCACCGTCAGCAGCCCGCTGAACACCAGGTAGAACGCGCCGGTGTAGAAGAGCGGCCAGATCAGGCCCTTCTTGATGAAGGACTGGCCCATGTAGATGATCTCGTACACCGCGATGATCCGGGCGAGGGAGGTGTCCTTCACCAGGGTGATGACTTCGTTGCTCATGGGGGGCAGGATGCGCTTGACCACCTGCAGCAGCACCACTTTGAAGAAAATCTGACGTTTCGTCATGCCCAGCACCTGGCCCGCCTCGTACTGGCCCCGGGGGATGGACTCGATGCCGCCCCGGTAGATTTCCGAAAAATAGCAGGCGTAATTGATGGTGAAGGCCAGAATCACCGCGGTAAACCGGCCCATGGAGGGCAGGCCGAACATGAGCCCCGGGCCGTAGAACACCACAATCAGCTGCAGCATCAGAGGCGTGCCCCGGATCACCCAGATGACCCCCCGGGTCAGCCACCGCACCGGCCGGAACCGGGTCATGGAGCCGAAGCAGACCACAAGCCCCAGAGGGATGGAGAAGAGCAGTGTGAGGAAGAAGATTTTCAGCGTTTCCCAGAAGCCGGTGAGCAGCTCCAAAGTCACGGGAAGAAACATGGCAAGCACCTCGTTGTTGGTATTGCGTAAATGTTGTCATCCCGAGCGAGCCTCTGGCGAGCCGAGGGATCTGCGCATTTCGTTTGCCCTTGCAGTTTACTGGGTGCGCAGATCCTTCGACGCGCTTCGCTTGCTCAGGATGACATCGGTTTTTCGTATTTTCAGCCCGCCAGGGTCAGGCTGTACTTCTCCGCCAGGGCGGGGAGGGTGCCGTCGGAGATCAGCTTCTTCATGATCTCGTTGACCTTGGCAGTCAGATCGGAGTCCTTCCGGAAGGCGATGCCGTATTCCTCGCTGGTCAGGGCCATGCCGGGGGCCAGATCGTCATAGCTGGTGCCGGCGCCGGTCATGGCGTTGGCCATGGTGATGTCGATGACACAGGCATCCGCGGTTCCTGCGGCAACCTCCATCACGGCGGAGGTCTGATCCTGAACGGCTACATACTCGGTGATGCCGATGCTCTGGAGGGCTTCCTCACCGGCGGAGCCGCTTTCCACGGCGAAGTTCAATGCCTTCAGACTGTCCTCGGTGGTGTAGCTGCCCACTACGTCGGCCTTCATCACCACCACCTGGGCGTTGATGACGTAGGCATCGGACACGCTGGCGTTGAGCTTGGCTTCCTCGGTGATGGTCATGCCGTTCCAGACCGCATCGATGTTCTTGGTCTCCAGCTCGTAGAACTTCTGGCCCCAGTCGGACAGGACGAAAAATTCCACTTCCACGCCCAGCTCCTTGGCCACCAGCTGGGCAAACTCCGCGTCAAAGCCGGTCCAGTTGCCGTTTTCGTCCTTGTAGTCCATGGGCTCGTAGTCCGTGATGCCCACAATCAGCTTGCCGTTCTTCTTGACGTAGGCCAGGTCGGAGTCCTTCTTGCTGCCGCAGCCGGCGAAGCAGGCCGCCGCGAGAACCAGGGTAAGTACCAGTGCAATGATCTTTTTCATGATTTCCAATCCTTTCTTTTGGGGGGTTGATTTGATGATTGGATTATACTTTAGTTCGCTAAAGAAGTAAAGCATTATTTTCCTGTTTTGGAAGAAATCAGCGATGTGCATAAGGAATCCCTCCGCTTTATTGCTTTAGTTCGTTAAAGTGTCAATACGCAATGACAAATTGTTGTTTACAGTTTTCAAACGCACTTCGTCCTTACTGTAGGGGA
>CALYTB010000023.1 GCA_945486035.1 uncultured Clostridia bacterium | reverse complement strand
CGCCAGTGTGCGCACTGGCTCGCAATGACAGCGTTTCTTAGATAAACAACAATTTTCCGCTTTGCCTCAACTGCTCAAACAATACAAAACATATGCAAGGAACACCAGTCGTTTTACGCCTATACAAGTGAAACCCTTTGTAGTAAAGTAGAAAAATAACTGGAGGTGGTTCCTTGGAAGATCAGGGTATCATTGCACTGTTCTTTGACCGGTCAGAACAGGCCATTGTGAAAACAGACAAAAAGTACGGCAGATACTGCTACAGCATCGCCTACAACATTCTCTCTAACCGGGAGGATTCGGAGGAAAGCGTCAGCGACACCTATTTGGAGGCGTGGAATACAATTCCGCCCCGGCATCCCGGTTTCCTGAACGCCTTTCTCGCCAAGATAACCCGGCACATTTCCATTGACCGCTGGCGAAAACGCAGCGCGAAAAAACGTGGCGGCGGGGAAATCATTCTGGCGCTGGAGGAACTGGAAGACTGCGTAGTCGCGCACGGCATAGAAACGGAATTCTCCAAAAAAGAATTAACAAGGGTTCTCAATCAATTCCTGTTGTCCCTGCCGGAGACCGAGCGGAATGTGTTTCTGTGCCGGTATTGGTATCTGGATTCCATCCAAACCATTTCCGAGGTTACGGGCTTCACCCAGAGCAAGGTAACCTCCATGCTCCACAGAACCAGGGGCAAGCTCCGTAAAAAGCTCAGCGAGGAGGAGGCCATGGCGGCACGGGATTCCTACAAACGAATGGATCTGGATTGGAGCCGTTTTCTCAATTCCCCTTCGAATAGTTTTTCTCGTCCGTATATCCAAAACGGGCATTCGGAACCGCTGTGTTCCGAATGCCCGTTGTAATTTTGATTCTTTGGAAAGCGCCCCGGCCTCAGGCCTGCATCTGCTGCAAGGGCGTGATATACTGCTCCCGGCGGCGGTTTTTCTCCCGGCGGTAGGCCTCATCGTTGCCGGCGTGGATTTCCCGCAGGTACTCATAGTGATTGTGCAGGATCGCCTCGTTGTTCCGGGCCAGCATCATCACGGCGATGGAGGAGCACTGGTCTGCGGCACGCTCCAGGTAAGTCAGCGACTCCATGAATACCAGGCCGCTGCCCACCGAGCAGGCACCCTTTTTCAGCCGCTTGGTATGCCGGTCCCGAAGAATCATCACCATATCGTCAATAGTCTCCTCCAGGGGCTCGATGGCCTTGGCAGCCTCGTTGTCATCCCGGCCGAAGGCATCTACCGTGATGGTGAGGATTTCGTTGACCGCGGCACAGATCAGTCCAAGCTCCTTCTTGGCCATCTCCGAGAAGTCGGTATCCTCTTCCCGGATTCGCTCCGCCAGCTCCACCAGGTTGGTGGCATAGTCGCCGATACGCTCAAAATTGGGAACCGTCTGCATCAGCATATCCAGCTGCCGGTCCTCCTGCTCCGTTTCCACCGCCTTGCTCAGGCCAATGAGGAACCGGTCGGAAACATCGGCAAACTGGTCCAGGCAGTCCTCGTCCGCGTTAATGTCGTCCAAAGGAGCCTCGTTGTACTCAATCAGCACGCCGCAGCTGCGCTCAAAGTTGGTCTTGGCAATCAGGCCCATGGCAGCCACAGCTTTGGTAGCCTCGGAAACCGCCACTGCGGGAGAGATATACAGCTTCTCGTCCAGAGTATGCAGCTCGGGGTGCCGCTGGATCCGGGGCTTGTCATCGTGGACAAGGGTCATGGAGATCTTCACCAGCATATTGGTAAAGGGAACCAGGGCCACGGCGGTGAGCAGATTGAACACCGTCTGGAAATTGGCAATGACACCGCTGTCCACGCTTCTCGTCCAGTAGTCCGCCCCAAATACGGCGTTGGACTGCATAATGGACATCACCACCATAAACAGCACTGTGCCGATGGTGTTAAACAGGATGTGCACCGCGCCGGTACGCTTGGCATCCTTGGAGGTGCCGATGGAGCAGACCATGGCGGTGGTCACACAGGTGCCCAGGTTGATGCCCATAATCACAGGGTAGGCCATGGCGAAGGTAATCCCGGAGCCGGGCACCGCCGCCACCGTCTGGAGCATACCCACCGTAGCGGAGGAGCTCTGAATAATCACCGTCAGCACCAGGCCAAACAGGATGCCCAAGAGGGGATTCTCCAGAATCCCCAGAAAAGCCGTGAAGGCGTTGGTTCCGATCAGGGGCTTGACACCGCTGGTCATCAGATTCAGGCCCACAAACAGCACGCCAAAGCCTACGAAAATATCACCGACGGTTTTGGAAGACTTGGATTTCACAAACATCAGCAGAATGATGCCAACCACCAGAGCCACAGGGGCCAGGGTGTCGGTATCAAACAGCATCAGAAACCAGCTGTCCCCAGCCTCAATCGAGGACAGGCGGATAATCTGGGCCGTGATGGTGGTGCCGATGTTTGCGCCCATGACGATGGAAACCGCCTGCTTCAGGGTCAGCACCCCCGCGCCGATCAGTGCGACGGTCAGCACAATGGTAGCCGTGGAGCTCTGGATCACAGCCGTAACCAGCGCGCCGGTGAGGATTCCCATCAGCACATTGCCGGTGACTTTCTCCAAAATACGCTTCAAGGCAGCGCCGGAACTGTTCTTCAGGCCATCGCCCATAACCTCAATGCCGTACAGAAACATGGCCAGACCGCCCAGCAGCTGGATAATGGCACGCACAATCTCCATATTATTCTCCTACTATCTTCTCATCAGGATACCCAAACGGGAACGATTCTATTATAGGAAATCTGTTGGGAATTGTACAGTGACAATATATGAATAAATTCCACCAAAAATTCCCGGAAATTTTATCGAAACCGCCAGTTACTTTCCGGTGGAGCCAAATCCACCCGCGCCCCGGCTTGTATCGGACAGTTTTTCCGCCTCCTGGAAGCCCGGAGTGAACACGGGAACGATCAGCAGCTGGGCGACCCGCTCCCCGGGCTCAACGCTCTGGGGCTCCCCGCTGTGGTTGTGGAGCACCACCCGGATCTCTCCGCGGTAGTCGCTGTCAATCACGCCCACCTTGTTGGCGGGAGCCAGTCCCCGCTTGGCGCCCATACTGCTCCTGGCAAACACCAGGCCCGCATAGCCCTTGGGGATTTCCATGGCAATCCCCGTGGGGATCATGACACTCTGACCCGGGCCAACCTCCACCTTGTCCTGCATACACGCGTACAGATCCGCTCCGGCAGAGGCTTCCGTACCGTAGGTCGGAATCCGGGCACCGGGACGAAGCAGCTTTACAGAAATCTTATCCATCAGATCATTCCCTTTCTATCCCCCTGCCAATCCTCCCAGGGTACAACCGTTCCGGAGGCAAGGGAGGCTTTCACATCAATCAATCTCTGGTTTTCCGATCCCCGGAAGCGCAGTGACAGATTTTTCTTCGCTTCCACAAAGGGGCCGTCCACCAGCACGTCCAGATAGCTCAGGTATTCCCGGGTAATCTCCCAGTCCCCCAGCCTTCCGGACAAAATATCCCGGTCAAACAGATATCCGGAAAAGGCCCAGACGGTTTTCTCGGGGTATTCCTTTTTCAGCCGCCTCAGAAGCTCCAGCACAGGCCCCTGATTATGGGGTTCAAAGGGCTCCCCGCCCAGCAGGGTCAGCCCCCGGATATACCCGGGCTTCAGCATCTCCAGAATTTCCCGGATGGTATCCTCCGTGAAAGGCTTTCCATAGCCAAAGTCCCAGGCCACCTCGTTGAAGCACCCCGGGCAGTGGTGGGTGCAGCCGGAAACAAACAGGCTTACCCGAACCCCGGGCCCGTTGGCAATGTCGCAGTTTTTGATTTCCGCGTAATTCATGTTGTAGAATCCGTCCTTTACACACCAGATTTTCTCCCCAGCCGGGAGAACCACCCAAAGCTCATAGGCCACAGAACTCCCACCGTCAGTACCACCAGGAAATAGCGGGCCGACCTGGCCACGTAATGTCCCCCAAAGAGCCAATCCAAGGGCGCACGAAGCCCTTCCTTCACCGCAAGTACCACCGCCAGGCCCAGAATCACCTTCAGAATCTGGGCCCACCAGACCGCTTCCGTGGAGAATTTCACATATTTCTTCTCTACAGGGTACACAACCCCGATGCCCAGCATACATCCAAGCAGCGTATAGGCGTTCTTCGTCCCGGACTGAAGGTTGGCCGCGTCCACATCCTCCGGAAAACTCCAGCAGGTGGTGTACACCAGCATCCCCACGGACATCAGTGTCAGCACCGGAATCAACACCTTCATGGAATCCTCCCGCCCCATCATCCACCGGTAGAGCAGCCACAGCAGCACCAGCGACAATCCGGAGCCAACCAGGGTATCGGCAGGCGTGTGAACCCCCAGATACATTCTGGACAGAGGCACCAGCACACACAGGGCGATGCAGCAGCCCTTCACCCACCGGTTTTTCGTTGTGACGGCAATGGCCCCGAAGGTTCCCACCGCGCTTTGGGAGTGTCCGCTGGGGAAGCTGTACCCGTCAGCAGCCGCTCTGGCCCGCTCCACAATGGAGAAATTGGGATCCAGCACCCATGGCCTGGGCACCCGGCACAGAAGCTTCAGGAACTGACTGATTATGGTGCCCGCGAAGCCCACTGCCATCACATAATAGCCCTTTCGTTTGTCCACACACCAGAATACGATCAGCGCCGCCACCAGGAACGCGGTTTCTTCCCCCAGCCTGGTAACCGCCAGCATCAGCTCGTCCAGTGCGGGCATCCGGGTTTTTTCCAGCATGTAAAGAATCTGCATATCCATTCCCCCTCCGACTGTTTTCTTCAGTATAGCACACCGGCCGGGAAAATACCAGAGCCAAAATGGCCACCGTCTCACTTGACGGCGGCCATTTCGAAAATCAATCCCTCACCCACGGGTATGCTTCTCGGGCAAATCATCCGGATAATCCGCTTTGTACTGTTCCCAGGCTTCCTGCATTCCGTTTTTCTCCAGGCCCCGCTGAACCAGCTTCTTGATGACGTCGTAGATCACCGCGAACAGCGGGACACAGACCACCATACCCACCAGTCCCCACAGTCCGCCGAACAGGATAATGGAGAAGAGCACCCAGAAGCTGGAAAGTCCCGTCCGGTCCCCCAGGATTTTGGGACCGATCACATTTCCGTCCAGCTGCTGGAGAGCCAGAATAAACACCGCGAACCACAGCGCCTTGATGGGTCTCTCCATCAGAATCAGCAGTACCGAAGGAATCGCGCCGATAAAGGGGCCAAAGAACGGAATCACATTGGTAATGCCCACAATGGCGCTGATCAGCAGTGCGTTGGGGAAGCGGAAAACAATGCAGCCGATGTAGCACAGAACACCCATAATGGCGGAATCCATGATTTTCCCATCGATGAACCCGCCGAACATCTTGTCCACAAAGGCCATTTCCTCCAGCACCAGTTCCGCCCACCGGGGCTTCAGGGCGCTGCGCAGAATCAGCACGCTCTGCCGTTTGAATTTCTTTCTGCTGGCCAGCAGGTACACCGCGACAATCAACCCAATCAGAAGATTCTTCAAAAACAGAAGAACCCTCCAAACACTCATGCCCACACCGCTGACCAGATTGGAGATGCTGGGAACCAGGGTTTCCCTCGCCCACTGATCCAGCTGTGTATACAGTGTCTGATAGGCCGATTCCATGTAGCGCAGCAGCACTTCATCCTCGCCGAAGGTATGGGTCAGCCAGTCAATCAGCTGGTTTATTTTTTCGGGAAGGGTTTCCCAAATGGATTTTATGCTTTCATAGAGCTGAGGAGCAATCATGATAATCAGCGCGTAAACAATCAAAAGACCCGTGACAAGACTCAGTCCCACCGCCACGGCCCCCGCCGCCCGCTTGGTTTTCCCGGGAAGCATCTCCCGGAAAAAGGTTTCATAATGATTGCACAATGGCCTTAGCAGATAGGCCATCACCCCACCATAGATAAAGGGGGACAGAATATCGCTCAGGTTTTTCAGCGCGTCGGAAATATTCTTCATGCCGTACAGAATAAAAAACAGCACCACACTCAAGCTGATGGAGCCAAACCCTGCCAGCATGGCATAGAGGTATCTTCTCTTGTCTGATTTGTCCATTCTCTGTCCCCCGCCCCCACAGTTGCCTGATCCCAAGATTTGCGTTTCGCTGATCGATTTGTCTAAGGAAGTGGACAAATTGGTGTTTGAAAGTGCGCACTCAAAAACCGCTGTCATTGCGAACCAGTGCGCACACTGGTGTGGCAATCCCCCAGTCCGGAGGAACCAGGTAACGATTACCACCAAAAATCGCAGTATTTTCAGTTCTGTAGGGCAATTGTCGATACATTTCCCCTCTAACCGGGGGATTGCCACGACCAGTGTGCGCTACTCTCTCGCAATGACAGGAAACCTGGAGACAGCCCGACAAACAACAATTTACCATTCCACTTACGATATTATTTTGAGTATACCAGTTTCCTCATTGCTTTATTTGAATAAATTGTGAATTAATCTGCACCAAATTGCGACAAGGAAAATTTACAATTGCTTTCCCGGTTCGTCCCTTGCCTTCGCCGTGGAATTTGCTATAATAGAAGTACAAAAATTGTACACAATGAGGGATGTCTATGTTTTCACAGCAGCAGCGCTGCCATTACCGCAGGAGTCCTCTATCCGAGGTCATCTGTCAGCTTCGCTTTCCGGAAATCCTCAGCATCAGCGCCAATCCTCCCGCCGCCTTTCAGGAGGCCATCCGGGACGACTACCCGGAGTACACCCTCCGCCGGGATGTTCCGCCTCCCAAGGTTACGGGAGCCCCCGGGCATTTCTCCCTGGAGAATCCGCCCACCGTGGTCAACTACCAGTTTGCCTCTTGCGATGGGGTCTGGCGGGTGAACCTGACGGGGAACTTCATTTCCCTCAGCTGTACCCGCTACCCTGGCTGGGAGGAATTTGCCGCCCGTTTGGATAAGCCCCTGGCCGCGTTCATCCGCCTGTACAAGCCCGCCTATTTCCAGCGGGTGGGGCTGCGTTATATCAACTTCATCTCCCGCAATCGGCTGTCTTTGGAGGGTATTCCCTTCTCCCAGCTGATAGCCCCCTGCTACCTGGGCCCGCTGATGGAGGAGGATGTGGCGGAAAGCACCACCACCCGGTGCAGCGTGGATGCCGAGATGGCCATCCGGGGCGGCTGCCGGGTAAAGCTTCACGCGGGGCCGGGGCTTGTCAAGCAGCAGGGAAAGGAAGACAAGGAGGTCAAGTTCATCTTCGACCAGGATCTGTACATGCCCGGCCAGCTTCCCGTGAACCTCTCCGCCGGAGCCCTGCAAACACTGCATTCCCAGGCGGATGCCATCTTCCGGGCAGCCGTCACCCATGTGCTCCATGATGCCATGGAGCCGGAATACCGATAAGGAGTGATTTTGATGCCCTATTATTACGGTTTTGACATGACCTATGTGGTACTTGTCCTGCCCTGCCTGATTCTGTCCCTCTGGGCCAGCAGCAATGTCAACAGCACCTTCCGGCGTTACTCCAACCAGTTCTCCTCCCGGCATATCACCGGGGCCGAGGCCGCCCAGCGGGTGCTGTCCGCCAACGGTGTCCGGGGAGTGCGCATTGACCGGGTCAGCGGAAATCTGACGGACCATTTTGACCCCAAGACCAATGTCATCCGTCTGTCCGACGATGTGTTCGGCAGCACCTCCACCGCGGCCATCGGTGTTGCCTGCCATGAGGCCGGCCACGCCGTCCAGTATGCCCAAGGGTACGCCCCCATCAAGCTTCGCGCGGCCATCATCCCCGTTACCAACTTTGGCAGCAAGCTGGCCATGCCGTTGATTCTTCTGGGCTTGTTGTTTTCCTATGCCGGAAACCTGTCCTATACTCTGGTGTACCTGGGCATCGCCTGCTTTGGGCTGAGCCTGGTGTTTCAGCTGGTGACCCTGCCCGTGGAATTCAACGCCAGCCGCCGTGCCCTGGCCGCCATTGAGCAGGGCGGCATCCTCACCGCCGAGGAACAGCAGGGCGCGAAGAAAACCCTCCGTGCCGCTGCCCTGACCTATGTGGCCGCTACCGCCACCGCCCTGGCCCAGCTGCTTCGGCTGATTGTCCTCTTCGGCGGCAGAAACCGCCGCTCCCGTGATTAATGCAAAAACCATCCCAGACTTGACTTTCGGGATGGTTTTTACTATAATTTCCCCTTGAGAAAACAGAAAAAAGGATTGAAAATATGGAGAATTTGCTTGAACTCTATCAGACCATGGGCGTTTCCCCCGCCGTGTACGCCTATGGGGAAGCCGCCCTGGCGCGGCTGAAGGAACGCTTTGAAGCCATTGACCGCGTCGCGGAGTACAACCAGGCAAAGGTGCTCTGGGCCATGCGGAAGAACCGGGTGTCCGCCGCCTGCTTCGCCGGAACCACCGGCTACGGCTATGACGACCTGGGCCGGGACACGCTGGAGCGGGTCTACGCGGATGTATTCCATACGGAGGCCGCGTTGGTTCGGCCCCAGATCGTCTGCGGCACCCACGCCCTGACCGTTGCCCTCTCTGCCAATCTGCTCCCCGGAGACGAACTGCTGTCCCCGGTGGGAGCGCCCTATGACACATTGCAGGAGGTCATCGGCATCCGGGAAAGCCCCTGCTCCCTTAAGGAGTACGGTGTCAGCTACCGTCAGGTGGATTTGCTCCCCGACGGCACCTTCGATTACGAGGGCATCCGCGCCGCCATCAACGGCAAAACCAAGCTCATCACCATCCAGCGCTCCAAGGGCTACGCCACCCGCCCCACCTTCTCCGTCAGCCAGATTGGGGAGCTGATTGCCTTCTGCAAGCAGTGCAAACCCGACGTGACCGTCATGGTGGATAACTGTTACGGGGAGTTCGTGGAAACCCTTGAGCCCTCCGATGTGGGGGCCGATATGGTGGTTGGGTCCCTCATCAAGAACCCCGGCGGCGGCCTTGCCCCCATCGGCGGCTATATCTGCGGGACGAAGAAATGCGTGGACCGCTGCGCCTACCGGCTCTCCGCTCCCGGACTGGGGCAAGAGGTGGGTGCCAACCTGGGGCTTATGACCGCTCTTTACCAGGGCTTCTTCCTGGCTCCTACCGTGGTAGCCGGTGCGGAGAAAGGCGCCATCTTTGCCGCCAATCTCTATGAGCCCCTGGGCTTCCGGTGTGTTCCCGGCGCCAAGGAGGAACGCCACGACATCATCCAGGCCGTGGAGCTTCACAGCGAACAAGCCATGGTGGCCTTCTGCGAGGGCATCCAGTCCGCGGCCCCGGTGGACAGCTTCGCCGCCCCCTACCCCTCCGACATGCCCGGCTATGAGGACAAGGTCATCATGGCCGCCGGTGCCTTCGTCCAGGGCAGCTCCATCGAGCTGTCCGCCGACGGTCCCATCCGCGCGCCCTACGCCGTCTATTTCCAGGGCGGCCTCACCTGGTGCCACGCCAAGCTGGGCATCCTCATGAGCCTGCAAAAGCTGGTAGATGCGGGTCTGACAACCATCTGAAAACAACTCCCTGAGGAAGCCCTCAGGGAGTTGTTTTTTTCGCCGTGTCGATGCTCTTTCCAAACACCACAAACCGGTCAAACAGATATTCCGTCACAAAATTCGCAATCATCGTCAAAGCCAGCACCAGATAGGGATTCCATCCCATATTCTCCCCGGTGAGCACCGCCGTCCACCAGGTTGACAGCGGCGTAAATACCGCATAGAACCCCGCCACCTTCGCCATGGCCACAGGCACATTGCCCGCGGAGCAGAAGGTAAACTTCCGGTTCAGCGTAAAATTCCAAAGCACCGACAGCACCAGGGCAATCAGGTATGACAGCCAGTGCACCAGCCCCAGAACCTCCTCCAGAATGGTGAAGCTCACCACCTGAATCACACCCGCGCTGATGGAGAACAGCACAAATTTGATTGTTCTGAGCAGTTCTTTCTTCTTTTCACTCATGAGGACACTTCCTTCTTTGCGGAATGACCCAATCATACCTCTAACCAGCAAAAAAATCAAGGCAGAAATGTGCTGCTTATATCCTTGTCAGCCCCTGCATGGTGCGAAGGGAGGTGTCCTCCGTGACGGCAGTCCGGATATCCCGTCCGGCACATTCGGCCTCCAGCGGTCCAAGAAAGAAAGCACCGCTCTTCATGATCTGCCCGCCTAAGCATACCACTTCCGGCCGGAAGCCATCCAGGAAGGGAATCAGCGCGTCCCGAAGCCGCGCACCGAATTCCCGGAAGCAATCCCGAGCTTTGGAATCCCCCTCCAGAACCCGCTGGGCCAGGGCCTTCCCGTCCAAAGCCTCCCCCAGATGCTCCCGGGTCAGCTCCATCAGCCCCCGGCGGGAGAGATAATCGTCAATCCGGGCATCCAGAAACAGCGTGTCATAAATGTAACCGCTGTCCGGCACCCCCGGAGTTCCACAGGGTGCTATCTGACCGTTCAGACCGAACCCACTGCCGCAACCCGTGCCGATGCACACAAACAGCGCCCGCTCGCGGCCTCTGGCCGACCCGAAAGCCATCTCCCCCAGGGCGAAGGCGGAGGCATCGTTGGCAAACCGGATATCCCCCGGCTCCATGCCCAGCCTGCTTCCCAGCTCCCGGCGAAGATCCAGCCCATAAAGGGCATCATACTTCGCAAGCCCCTGCATCAGGCAGATTCCCCGCTCATAGTCGAAAGGCCCCGGAAAGGCCAGCCGAATCCCGGCGGACTGCTCCGGTGTCGGATTGGTTTCCCGGATAATTTCCGCGAAATGGGCCAGTAAATTCTCCGCGTTCTCCCCGGCCCGGGCAGGGAAATGCCGCAAGGGCTGCGTGAGATTTCCGGATTCGTCAACGCAGGCGGTTTTGATCTCCGTCCCGCCCACATCCAGGCAAATGTATTCCTTCATGGAAGCCACCGTCCTTACCTCTGAATCTCAATCTGGAAGCTGCTCCGGCTGGCCGGATAGTAGCTTTCGCTGTACTCAACCATCTGGCCGTTTATGGTACTGCCTTTGGAGGAAATGAACACCGCAGGCTCAAAAGCACCGATGCCCAGCCCCGCAGCCACCTCGGAAGGCGGCATCACCACCTCCAGCCGCCGGGAAGCATGAACCACAGACAATCCTCTGCTGTCCAGTGCTTCATACAGCGACCCGTCGGTAAAATCCTGCTCCGCCATATCGGGGAACAGCTTGCAGGGCACATACACCGTGGTATATACCACCGGTGCGTTGCCGTTCACATCCTCCAGATGTCGGATTCTGGTCAGCTTTGTGACACACTGGCCCGGTTTCAGCCGGAGCGCCTCCGCCACAGCCCCCTCCGCCTTTTCGGTATGCAGGCAGACCACCTTCGTCCGCAGAATCCGGTGTCGGTTCCGGCATTCCTCCCGGTAGCCGGTCACAAAGCTGGTGGATTCATGCACCAGCTTCGGCTCGGTGACAAAGGTTCCGCTGCCCTTCACCCGGGTTAACCGACCTTCTCTTGCCAGGGTTTCCAGCGCCTGCCGCACCGTTGGACGGCTGACCCCAAGCTGAGCCGCCAGCTCATTCTCCGTGGGAATCTGGCTCCCCACCGGATACTCCCCCTCCGCGATTTTCTCCCGAATATACTCCGCCGCCTGAACATACAGCGCCTGCGCCATAGCATCCACCTCTTTCATTTTCATAAATACCGACCGATTCCCCCGAGCAACCGGTTCCCATTCTCGAAGTCACTACAGAGACGAATTGTTGTTTGTCGGGCTGTGCCCCGATTACCTGTCATTGCCATGAAAAACGCTGTCATTGCGAACCAGTGCGCACACTGGTGTGGCAATCCCCCCGTTGAGAGGAACCAGGTAACGATTACCGCCAAAAATCGTGGAGCTTCCCATATTCTTGGCACTTTTCGGTACATTTCCCATCTATCCGGGGGATTGCCACGACCAGTGTGCGCACTGGTCTCGCAATGACAGGAAACTTGGAGCGAAGCGACAAACCCCAATTTGTCTGTCTCGGTATCAGCATGAACACTATACCATAAGGCATTCAATTTGTAAATACAAATATTATTTATTTGATTTGGTATTGACATTCCTGCCAGGATTGTGTATGTTATCCACGACAACAATCTACAGGAGGCTATCCATGGATACCGTCACACCTTCATCCGCCTACCGTCGTTTTCCAACCATTTCCGTGACAGCCCCGGAGGGCTCTGCCGTATCCGGTCAGGCTAATATCTGTTCCCGGATTCAAAACGTGCTCAAACCGGGGAAAACCGTTCTGGTTGCCGAGACCTATCCCGGTGTGGACCAGGATGCCTTGCTGGAGCTGCTCTCCCCGCTCCATCCAGCACTAATGCTCCACAGCGATGCTCTGGCCATCGCCCCGGAAGCGCTGGATGCTCTGATTCAGCGGGAACTGACCGATGATCCCGTCTTCGGCATCATGACCACCTACAATCTGGAGGATTTCTTCCCCCGGGAGAAACTGGCCTCCGCACAGAAACAAATTGATGCGATTCCTTCCGGACTGGTGCTGGTGTACGGCGTTGGGGCCAGTCTGGTATATCCTGCTGACCTGCTCCTCTACGCGGACATCACCCGCTGGGAAATCCAGCTTCGCTACCGCCGTGGGATGCCCAACTGGCGCACCGTCCAGGAAGGCCTTCCCCAGCGGGAGAAGTACAAGCGAGGCTACTTTGCCGAATGGCGCTGGGCCGACCGGGTGAAGGAAAAGCTGCTTCCAAAACTTGACTTCTACCTGGACATGACCTCCGCGGATGTTTTCTCCATGGCTTTGGGAGATGCCTACCGGGAAGCGCTCCGGCAGACCGCCCGGCAGCCCTTCCGGCTTGTTCCCTACTTTGACCCCGGTGTCTGGGGCGGGGACTGGATGAAGCGGAATTTTGACCTGCCGGAAAACGGGAGCAACTACGCCTGGAGCTTCGACGGCGTTCCCGAAGAAAACAGCCTGCTGTTGGATTTTGGTGGTACCCTGGTGCAGACCCCCGCAATGAATCTGGTGCTTTCCCAACCGGTGAATCTTCTGGGTGACCGGGTACACGCCCGGTTCGGCAAGGAATTCCCCATCCGTTTCGATATGCTGGACACCATGAACGGCCAGAACCTGTCGCTGCAGGTACACCCACTGACGGAGTACATCCAGCGCAAATTCCATATGCACTATACCCAAGATGAAAGCTATTACATCCTGGACGCCCAGGGCGAAGCGCCCTGCGTCTATCTGGGTATCAAAACCGGAACCAAGCCCGGGGATATGCTCCGTGACCTGGATCTTGCCCAGCAGGAAGGCGCCCCCTTCCCCGCCGAGCGCTATGTCAATCAGATCCCGGTGAAGAAGCATGACCATCTGCTGATTCCCGGGGGAACGGTGCACTGCTCCGGCGCCAACACCATGGTGCTGGAAATCAGCGCCACCCCTTATATCTTCACCTTTAAGCTCTGGGACTGGGGACGGCTGGACCTGGACGGCAAGCCACGGCCCATCCACCTGGAGCACGGCGCAGCCAACATCCAGTGGGACCGGAACACCCAGTGGGTTCAGGAGAATCTTGTCAACGCGGTGACCATCGTCCACCAGGATGCCCGGGGCACCGTGGAACGCACCGGGCTGCACAACCGGGAATTTCTGGACACCTTCCGCTTCACCACCCGCTCCGGTCTTCCCGTTCATCGCAACGGCAGTGTCCATATGCTGAACCTGGTGGAGGGCCGGCAGGCTCTTCTGGTCAGCCCCAATAACGCATTTGCTCCCTTCCCGCTGTACTATGCGGAAACCTGCATTCTCCCAGAGGCAGCGGGAGAATACGAAATTCTCTCCCCCGACGGGGAAGAAATCAAAGTCATTCTGGCCTGCGTACGCGGCTAAAATAAAAGGGGTATTCTTATGGCACACTCCATCAAAACCGTATATGTCATTCACCATTCCCACACCGACATCGGCTACACCGACCTGCAGGAGCGGATCATCGACAACCAGGTGGACTATATCCGCACCGTGCTGTCCCTGATGGAAAAGGAAGAAAACGCAGACTTCCGCTGGAACTGCGAAACCCTCTTCTGCGTGGAGGAATTCTTCAAGGAAGCCACGGAAGCGGAGAAAGAGGCTTTCCTGAATTTGTCCTCCCAGGGAAAGATCGGCCTCTCCGCCAACTACCTGAACTTCACCGATCTGGTGGACTGCACGGTTTTCCGGGATCGTCTCCACCGGTGGCAGCAGATTCTTCCCATGAAAACCGCCATGATGGCCGACATCAACGGCATCTCCATGGGCTATCGGGACGCCATGATCGCCGAGGGCGTGGAATTCCTGTTCACCAACATCCACTGCCACCACGGTATGTACCCTCTGTACCAGAACCAGAACGCCTTCTGGTGGGAAAACGCCGCCGGAGAGCGCCTGCTGGTGTGGAACGGGGAGCACTACAACCTGGGAAACGTTTTGGGCCTGAAGCCCAACCGTTCTTCCAACTTCATGATGCTGAACCATCTGGGCAATCAGGGGCAGGAAGCCGATGATGCCGCCACGCTCCACCGGAATCTGGATCAATACCTGAGCCTGTGCGAGGAGTACG
This sequence comes from uncultured Clostridia bacterium, assembly GCA_945486035.1. GTDB lineage: Bacteria > Bacillota > Clostridia > Oscillospirales > Oscillospiraceae > Faecousia. The sequence goes on along the minus strand of CALYTB010000023.1, from coordinate 5,899 downwards.
GCTACGGCTACGACTTCATCGTCACCTCCGTTTCCGGTGTGTTCAGCGACAACGCGCCCCCCGAGCCCGAAATCCTGCGCACCATACAGGAGTACAACCGCCGTTACAGCAGCGAGGTTGAGGTCCGCATGGTCTCCCTGCAGGAGCTCTACGCCGCCATCGCCCCCAAGCTGGAGCGTGCCCCTGTCTGCCACGGTGATCTCACCGACTGGTGGGCCAGCGGCGTGGGCAGCACCCCCTATGCCGTGAAGCACTACCTGGACGCGAAGCACCGCTATCACCTGTGCCGGCGTCTGGACGCCCGGGCGTTTGACAAGTACCCGGCGCTCACCGCCACAGCCCAGGACAATCTCCTGCTCTACGCGGAGCATACCTGGGGCCATTCCTCCACCATCACCAACCCCTATGATACCATGGTGCTGAACCTGGATATGCGCAAGAACAGCTACGCCTCCAAGGCCCACGAGGCTGCCTCCCGGATGCTGGACCGCATTTCCCACGAGAAGGGAGACATCCTCCGCTACTACAACACCAACGGCAAAGTGAGGGCCTGCTCGGTGAGCGACCTCACCGGCCCTCAGCTGGTAGAGTTTTACATTGAAAGCCCCATCCTTGCCCGTGCGGAAATCCGGGACGAAGCCGGAAACATCCTCTCCTGCCAGGTATCCCCCCACCCCCGGGGCCGTAAGATCAGCTTCGTGGACACCTTCGCGCCCCACGAGGAGAAGTGCTACACCTATCGGGAGCTGCCCCCGGAGAACCAGACCCTGAACAGCCGCAAGTGCTATGTGGGCGCGGAGCGGATCCGGGACATCGTCAACGACTATGACCCGGTGACCTATCTGCTCCCCTACGAATTCGAAAACCGCTGGTTCAAGCTCTGCTACCGTCCCCAGGAGGGCATCACCTCCTTTGTGGACAAGCGCACCGGCCGGGAAATGCTGGGCAAGGGAGACGCCCCCTTCTTCACCCCCATGTACGAGGTGACCCCCATTGCCATTGAGAATCCGGAGTTCCCCTGCCGGGAAGAGCAGGAGCGGCGGATTCTGGGCCGGAACATCCGGGGAAAGCACGCCCAGCTCCATATCGGCAGGCTGGAGGAAATCTCCTGCCTGGAGCACGGCGCTGTCTTCACCCAGCTTCGCTTCCGGTTCAGCCTCCCTGGCACGGTCCGGGCGGACGTGTTTGTGAAGCTCTATGAGGATATGCCCCGGATTGACTATACCCTCCAGCTGGGCAAAACCCTCTCTGCCGACATTGAGAGCGTGTTCCTGCCCCTGAGCCTGAATATTGCCGACAGCGAGCTGTACCTGCGCAAGGGTTCGGAGGCCTTCCGCCCCGGCGTGGACCAGCTTCCCGGTGCCTGCATGGAATTCTATATGTCCGACGACGGAATCGGCTATCTGTCCAGCCAGGGAAGCGCTTTGATTGCCATGCGGGATACCCCCCTGGTATACACCGGCGAAATGAAGCACCACCCCATCGTCCTCTGCGACGGCAAGCCGGAGAATAACCAGCGTCCCATCTACTCCTGGATCATGAACAACATGTGGGAAACCAACTTCAAGATGGACCTGTCCGGCTTCTCGGAATACTGCTACAGCCTGTGGCTCAGCGAGGATACCGATCCCGAGGAAGCCATGGATACCCTGCGGGAGCTTTGCTTCGACCCACATGTTCTGGTCATTGAATAAAAGGTTATTATGAAGAACTATCAGAATCCTGCTCTTGACATTGACAGGCGGCTAGAAGATCTGCTGAACAGAATGACTCTGGAGGAAATGATCCTCCAGACGGATCAGTATTACGGCTATGACTTCACCCGCCGGAATGAAAACGGCGACGTGGAATTCGTCGACATGGACAAGCTGGATGCTCTGCTCCAGGGCAACAGTGTGGGCAGCATCCAGCCCCGTGGCATGACTCCCGCCCAGATCAACCAGGTGCAGCGTTATGCCCTGGAGCATACCAGGCTTGGAATTCCCTTCCTGTTCAGCGAGGAGGCCCTTCACGGCTTCTACAGCCGTTACGCCACCTCCTTTCCCCAGCAAATTGGCCTGGCCGCCACCTTCCACCCGGAGCTCGGCTGGAAAATGGGCCATGCCATCGCCACCGAAGCCCGGGCCATGGGCATTCAGGAAACCTATAGCCCCGTCATGGATCTGATCCGGGACCCCCGCTACGGCCGCACCGAGGAGTCCTACGGCGAGGACACCTGCCTGTGCGCCGCCTTTGCCCGGGAGACCGTGGCCGGAATGCAGGGGGACGATCTCACCGCCCCGGATTCCATCGCGGCGGAACCCAAACACTATGTGGGCTACGGGGCCCCTGTGGGCGGCTTGAACTGCGCCCCCGCCGCCTTGGGCCGTCACCAGGTTTTCTCCGAATGCCTCCCTGTTTTCGAGGCAGCTTTTCTGGAAAGCGGCGCGGTGGATGCCATGTGCTCCTACAATTCCATTGATGACATCCCCGTATCCGCCGACCATGAGCTGCTTACCGAAGTTCTGCGGAACCAGTGGGGCATGCGGGGCTTCGTCCGCTCCGACCTTACCGCTGTCAGCCGCCTGTATGACTGGCATTTTGTGGCAGACACGCCCCAAGAAGCCATGGCTATGGGCCTGGAATCCGGTGTGGACCTTCAGCTCTATGACTTCCCTCACCGGCAGTGGCAGGACAGTCTGCGGAAGCTGGTGAAAACCGATCGGCTGTCCCCGGATACCATCCGGCAGGCCTGCTGCCGGGTGCTGCGGGTAAAATTCCTGCTGGGCCTGTTTGAGAATCCCTATACCGACGAATCTCGCTTCCCCTCCTTCGTCCACACCCCGGAGCACCGCTGCCTGGCCCGGGAAATCGCCCGGGAGAGCATCACCCTCCTGAAAAATGAAGGCAACCTTCTGCCGCTGAATAAGGACATCAGCACCATCGCCGTCCTGGGGCCCGGGGCGGAAAACGCCATCCTGGGCGACTATACCCCAGAGGGAAAAACCGGCGTATCCATTCTGGAGGGAATCCGCAGCGCCGTATCTCCCCAGACCCGGGTGCTCCACGATACCGGCTGCACCTTCCTGGGGGATTCCGCAACCCCTTTCCACCCGGGGATGCTTTCCGACGAGGATGGAAACCCCGGTCTGACCGGCCACTACTACAACGGCCGCACCCCCGAAGGGGAACCGGTTGCAGTCCGCAATGACCTGATGATCAATTTCAACTGGATTCTGGCCAAGCCCCATCCGGAGCTGGATGCCAACTGCTTCAGTGTGGTCTGGACTGGGTACCTTGCCATGGACGAATCCTTCCGGGGCTGCATCGGCTTCAGCACCCAGGACAGTATGCGCCTCTATGTGGACGGCCAGCTGCTGCTGGACGGCTGGGGCCCTCACAAGGATGCCAACCGTCTGGTGGATTTCTCCTTCGAGAAGGGCAGGCGCTATACCGTCCGGGTGGAATTTACCAACGACCAGCGGGCCGCCCGGGTGATCTTTGGCTACAGCCGGGGCCGGGAGGACTTTTCCCGGGCTGTGGCGCTGGCCGGCCAGGCGGATGTGGCCGTTGTCTGCGTAGGTGACAGCACGGAAACCTGCGGAGAAAACTTCGACCGGGTGAGCCTGGACCTTCCCGGGAATCAGCTTGACTTTGTAAAAGCCATCCACGATACCGGTACGCCGGTTGTCCTGGTGCTCCAGACCGGGCGGCCTGTCACCGCCGTCTGGGAGCAGGCCCATATCCCCGCCATTCTGGAAGCCTGGTTCCCCGGCGAAGAGGGCGGTCACGCCGTGGCCGATATTCTCTTCGGAGATATCAGCCCCTCCGGAAGGCTTCCCATCACCTTCCCCAGACATGTGGGCCAGATTCCCTGTCATTACAGCCGCAAGCCCGGCGGTGGACGGCGGTATGTGGAGATGAGCTGGCTGCCCCTGTACCCCTTCGGCTACGGCCTTAGCTACACGACCTTCTCCTACCGGGAGCTGCGCCTGTCCGCAGACGAAATACACCCCGGCGACTCCGTCACCGCCTCCTTTACCGTCACCAATACAGGCAGTGTATCCGGCACCGCCGTCCCCCAGCTGTATCTGCGCGACATGATCAGCTCCACCCTCAAGCCGGAGTACACCCTGGCGGCCTTCACACGGGTAACGCTGCGCAGCGGAGAATCCCGGCGGGTATCCCTGGAAATCGGCCCCAAAGCCATGCGCACCCTGGACCGGAACTACCACTGGTCCGTAGAACCCGGCGCATTCCGGGTATTCCTGGCCGATCACTCCGAAAGCTTCCTGGAACACCAGGATTTCACCGTCATCCCCAAACCGTAACCCCTTTCCCCGCCCATCCGGGCGGGGATTTTCTACCGGAAACCCGCACCCCAGTCCGTATAAATTGTTGTTTGAACATTTCAAAAGCACTTCGTCCTTACTGTAGGGGAGCCATTCATGGCTCCCGTGGGGCAGTACGTTTTCGCCGAAATGTGGAGGAAATCGGAACAATGTACCGCCGGGAGTGGTGCTCCGCGCAGCGAATCAGAATTACAATGATTGCCAGTGGCAATCATTCCATAATTCAAATGAATGGCTCCCCTACAGTGTTGTTCCAACATTTTCAAAACAGATTGGGAAACACTGATTCCACGATCTGCTTATTAAAGCCGGTAACCTAAACACCAATTAATCTTCTTATCATATTTCTTCCAAACCTGGATTGAATCTGGATATTTTCCATAAAAATCGCATTTCCCTCTTGTAAAATCTCCCAAACTGGCGTATACTCTACCTATCCTGAAATGAAAGAGAGGACTCCATTATGGAACTGATTTCCGTAAGAGAATTGTTCCGCAACACCGAAAAATACGCCGGTCAGGAAATTGAAGTAGGCGGTTGGGTACGAAACCGCCGGGGAAGCAAGCAGTTTGGTTTTATCGTCCTGAATGACGGTACTTACTTCAACCCTGTCCAGGTTGTCTATAACGATACCCTGCCCAATTTCCAGGAAATTGCCAAGATCAACATCGGCGCGGCCCTGATTGTCAAGGGTACTCTGGTGCTGACCCCCGAATCCAAGCAGCCCTTTGAGATTCAGGCGGAGTCCGTCACCGTGGAGGGCCCCTCCACGGGAGATTATCCCCTGCAGCCCAAGCGGCACACTATGGAATTCCTGCGCACCATCCCCCATCTGCGTGCCCGCACCAACACCTTCCAGGCAGTGTTCCGTGTCCGCAGCCTGGCCGCTATGGCCATCCATCAGTTCTTCCAGGATCGGGACTTTGTCTATGTCCACACCCCCCTGATCACCGGCTCCGACTGCGAGGGCGCGGGCGAAATGTTCCAGGTCACCACGCTGGATCTGAACAATGTCCCCAAGACCGAGGACGGCAAGGTGGACTACAGCCAGGATTTCTACGGCAAGCCCACCAATCTGACGGTCTCCGGCCAGCTCAATGGTGAGACCTTCGCCATGGCCTTCCGCAACATCTACACCTTCGGCCCCACCTTCCGCGCCGAGAACTCCAACACCACCCGCCACGCCGCCGAGTTCTGGATGATCGAGCCGGAGATCGCCTTCGCCGACCTCCAGGACGATATGCGCCTGGCGGAGGACATGATCAAGTATATCATCTCCTACGTGCTGGAGCACGCCCCCGAGGAGATGGCCTTCTTCAACCAGTATATGGACAAAGACCTGCTGGACCGGCTGAACAACGTTTTGAACAACGACTTCGGCCGTATCACCTATACCGATGCCGTGGCGCTGCTGGAGCAGCACAACGACCGGTTTGAGTACCCCGTCCACTGGGGCAGCGACCTGCAGACCGAGCACGAGCGGTTCCTCACCGAGGAAGTATTCAAAAAGCCTGTCTTCGTCACCGACTACCCCAAGGAGATCAAGGCCTTCTATATGAAGCTGAACC
>CALYTB010000022.1 GCA_945486035.1 uncultured Clostridia bacterium | reverse complement strand
TCTGTAGGGCAATCGTCGAACATTTTACCTCTAACCGGGGGATTGCCACACCAGTCTGCGGACTGGTTCGCAATGACAGGAAACTTTAAACAAGTGTTGTACAATCCAATCACGCTGTCACCCATCCAGCCACGGGCGCCGTTTCACCGGATGTCATAGACGCTGCGCGCGCTCAGCTGTCCGGGCACGCCCCGGACGATCTTCACCCGGCGCTCTCCTGCATCCATGTCAAAGTAGTTGTCCTCCAGCACGGTGTCCGCACCGCACCGAATCTCCACGCTGCGGGCATAGCTCTTCGCCGTGACCACAATCTCATCCCCCTCCAGCCGGGCCTCCAGCTTGGGATCCAGGAACCGGAAATGCTTGGGCGCGCAGAACAGAACGCTGCCCCGGCTGATGACCGTTCCCGCCTCGTCAGCCAGCTCATAGGAATAATAGCAGCCGTAGGTATCCTCTCCGCTGAAATCCTGCTTGGGCAGCCATACCGCGCTTAGCGCTTCCGCCTCCACCGGGAATTCCCCTTGGGCGATCACCGAGGCATCCGGGCGGCGCAGGCTCCACCGGGCCGTACCCCGGAAGGGCCGCATGGTTTCGTTGCACACGGAAAGCCGGGCGGATTTTTCCAGCTTGTAGGGCTCGGCGTTCACATTGGTATCCTGGGAAAGGATACCCTCCTCGTGGCAGGAGATCATCACCGGCGCGAAGAACCGCTTGGCATAGTAGTGCAGGGCCTTCCACCGGCCGTAGTAGTCGATGCTGGACCAGCTGGCTACGGGCCAACAGTCGTTGAGCTGCCAGATCACGCTGCCCATACACCGGTTACGGTTCCTCCGCCAGTGCTCCACGCCATACTGCATGGCCTGGGCCTGGAGCAGCTGGGAGGCGTACACCAGCTTGTCCAGATCCCCGGGGTACAGGTACATCTGGGACAGGTAGTACACAATCCGGCCGTTGGCGGAGGCGTTGCGCTGGTGCTTCTCCATCACATAGGAGAACACGTTCCGGTCCTCGGGGAGGGTAAAGCTTTCGATGGTTTCCATACAGGGGAAGGACTGGAAGCCGAATTCCGACACATACCGGAAGTAATAATTCCGGTAGTCCGGGAAGGGCTTCATGCCGTGCCACACATCCCAGTAGTGGACATCCCCCCGGGTTTCGTCGTTGGGATTGTCAAAGCTGCCGCCGCTGGAGGGGCTGGCAGGCCAATAGAAGGCCTGGGGGTCCTCCCGCTTCATCACCTTGGGCAGGATATACTCATACATTTTGATGTAGTCGGCCTTCTGCCGGGGTTTGGACACCCACAGATTTCTGTCCACAAACATCTCCATCTCATTGTTGCCGCACCACAGCGCCAGGGATGGATGATGACGAAGCCGGCGGATATTGTCCTCAAACTCCCGGGTGATGTTCTCCTCGAACTGCTCCGTCAGATTGTACACGGCGCAGGCGAACATGAAATCCTGCCAAACCAGAATGCCCAGCTCGTCGCAGATGTCGTAGAAGAAATCGTCGGGATAGTATCCGCCGCCCCAAACCCGGACACAGTTCATATTGGCGCTTCTGGCATCCTCCAGCAGCCGCCGGGTGCGCTCCGGATTCACCCGGGGCAGCAGATTGTCCTCGGGAATATAGTCAGAACCCATGGCGAACACATCCACACCGTTGACACAGTGGGCAAAGGACTCGCCCCATGCATCCTTCTTCCGGGACACGGTCATGGTGCGCAGACCGATTCTCCGGCTCCAGCGGTCCAGAACCTCCCCTTCCCGGCACAGCTCCACTTCCACGCGGTACAGCGGCTGCTCCCCGTAGCCCGCAGGCCACCAGAGCCTGGGATTCTCAATCCGGACCTCCAGGCCCTCATAACGCTCCCCATCCGGTCCGACAACCACCCCACGGACCTCTACAGCCTCGTCATTCAGACGGATCAGGTTTGTGTGCATCTTCAAGGTCACCGCCCCATCCTCATGGAGCTGCTCCACCCGAACGTCCCGAATCCGGGCGGTATGGAAGCCCACCAGGGAAATGTCCCGCCAGATGCCCGCGTCCGGCAGCCGGGGACCCCAGTCCCAGCCGAACATGCAGTGGGCCTTTCGGATCAGAGGGAATCCCACCATGGCATCCGTGGTGCCGTCCGCGGGGTCGGCGGCATAAGCCTGCTTGATGAACTTTGTGGGAGAAGCAAACAGGATTTCAATCCGGTTTTCCCCTTCCCGCAGCACATCCTTCACATCAAATTCCCAGATTCTGTGCATATTCCGGGCTTCCCCGACCAATTCCCCGTTGATACGGACAGTCGCCAGGGTATCCAGTCCCTCCGCCCGAAGCAGCACCCGCTCCTCGCGCAGAAGCTCAGGCGGAACCTGAAAGCTGCGGCTGTACAGGAAGTCATGCTCCATCAGCTTCAAGGCTTCCTCTTCATTGTCCCTGTAAAAGGGGTCCGGGATTTTCCCTGCCGAAAGAAGATCGTTGTAAACGGAACCGGGAACCGTGGCGGGAACGCCGCAATAAAGGTTATCCGATACATCCAGAGTCCAGAATCCATTCAAAGTCAAGGTTTTCATGCAGCACCTCCGAAAACGTTTAAGATTCTCTTATTTTTCCCTTGTTAACTATAATTCCATTCCTGCGCATTGTCAATAATTAATATCTGCTTATACTTTACTTTTTTGTACTGATTGTGCGCAGATTGGAAATATTCACTAAATTGCAGCCTTGTAGAAAAAACTTTTAATTCCTATTGACAGACCGCAATTTTTAAATTATAATTAACTCACGAAAACGATTTAGTTCCGCAGGGGGTGGCGCAGTGGTAACCATCAAAATGGTGGCGAAGCAGTCCGGCTACTCCGTGGCCACCGTCAGCAAGGCCCTCAACGGCGCCAGCGATGTCAGCGCCGAAACCGCCGCCCTGATTCGCGCCGTGGCATCGGATATGGGCTATACCCCCAACTCCGCCGCCCGGGCCCTGAAAACAACCCGCAGCTACAACTTCGGCGTTCTGTTCGAGGATGCCACCAACTCCGGGCTGACCCACGAATTCTTCTCCTACATCCTCCAGAGCTTCAAGCGTCGCAGTGAGGAGCTGGGCTACGATATTTCCTTCATCAGCAACCGTCTCGGCGGCCGGAGCGTAAGCTATACCGAGCACGCCCGTTACCGCAATTATGACGGCGTTCTCATTGCCAGCGTGGAGTTCCGGGACCCCGCCGTCCTGGAGCTGGCCTCCTCCGGCATTCCGGTGGTGGCCGTGGACTACTCCTTCCACCGCTGCGGCAGCATCCTGTCCGACAATATTCAGGGAATGCGGGATCTGGTCAGCCATGTTTACAGCCTGGGCCACCGCCGCATTGCCTTCATTCACGGGGAACTGACCGCCGTCACCCGGGACCGGATCACCGGCTTCCAGCGGCAGTGCCTGGAGTTGGGAATCGATATCCCAAAGGAATACATTGTTGAGGGCCGCTATCACAGCCCCGATGTTTCCGGGGAGCTGACCCGGCAGCTGATGGCGCTGCCCAATCCCCCCACCTGCATTCTCTATCCCGATGATATTTCCTATATCGGCGGCTTCAATGCACTGGAGCGCATGGGGCTGTCCGTTCCGGCAGATGTGTCCGCCGTGGGCTACGACGGAGTTAACCTGAGCCAGGTCATCACCCCCCGGCTAACCACCCTGCGACAGGACACGGAAGCCATGGGTGAGCGCTCCGCGGAAGAACTTGCCCGGGCTGTGGAGGAGGGAATCTCCTACGTCCCCCAAACCATCGTCATCCCCGGCACCCTGCTCCCCGGCGAAACCGTAAAGCGCATCGGCTGATTCCCCGCCCGCCGCCCCGGCGGGAAGAGAAATTGTTGTTTAGCGGGCAGGGCCCCGATTACCTGTCATTGCGAACCAGCGCGCACGCTGGTGTGGCAATCCCCCCGATGAATGGAACCAGGTAACGATCACCTCCAAAAAACGTGAATTTCCCGCACTTGTGGGTACTTGTCGCAACATTGTACGTCTAACCGGGGGATTGCCACGCCAGTGTACGCACTGGCTCGCAATGACAGCAAAATCGTATAAACAACAATTTTCCTTTGCATTCCCTCCCAAAGAGATCGTCATTTCACCATCATGAAAAAAGGAGTGCTCCTTTTTTCATGCCCTGCATATGCAGGGCGCGAAACCGTAGTCATGCCCGGGACGAACCCGGACATAACATATTAAAAGGAGGAACCATCAATGAAAAAGACCCTGGCCCTGTTGATTGCCCTGGTTATGGTCGTTGGTCTGTTCGCCGCCTGCGGCAGCAGCCCCGCCCCCGCCGAAACCAAGGCAACTGAAGCCCCCGCCGCCACCGAGGCTCCCGCTACCGAGGCTCCCGCTACCGAAGCCCCCGCGGAAACCACCGTTGAGCTGCCCCGGAACGAAACCCTGTATTTCGCCGGTCAGCAGTGGGGTACCGTAAACTCCTGGAACGTCATCGGCACCAACCAGAACAACTCCATGGCCATCGCCGGCAACTCCGGTGGCTACCGCACCCTGATGTTTGAAACCCTGTACATGTTCAACTTCATGGACGGCTCCCTGCGGCCCCTGCTGGCTGACGGCGACTACGCCTGGAACGAGGACATGACCGAGCTGACGCTCGCCATCAAGCCCGCGGCCCACTGGTCCGACGGCACCCCCGTCACCGGCGCTGACGTTGTCCGCACCTTTGACATCGGCGTGCAGATCGGCAACAACACCGGCTCCGGATTCGGCGCTTACATCTCCGGCATCGAGGCTGACGGCCTGAACGTCACCATCAAGGCCGCTCTGGATGAAAACGGCAATCCCGTGAACCCCCTGAAGATTCTGGACTTCCTGACCGGCACTCCCATCGCCCAGGCCGCCTGGATCGACACCGTGGTTGCCCGCTGCGGCAATGACAGTGTCGCCATCCTGAACGATCCCGGTGAAGACGTTGTCTGGTCCGGTCCCTACACCAAGTACTTCTCCGACGATCAGAAGGTCGTTCTGATCCGTGACGACAACTACTGGGGCCAGGATGCCTCCATGTGGGGCAAGCTGCCCGTTCCCAAGTACATCGCCCACGTGATCTACGCCGACAACCCCGCTGGTGAGACCGCTCTGAAGGCCGGTGAGGTCGATGTCTGCCAGCAGTTCATCGGCAACATCCAGAACCTGTGGCTGAATGATGGTCTGCCCATCTCCACCTACTACGAAGAAGCTCCCTACGGCGTCTGCCTGACCATGCCCACCGCCTGGTACAACATGAACGTGCCCGTCCTGGCCGAGAACGTCGCCCTGCGGAAAGCCATCGCCATGGCCGTTGACTATGACACCATCATTGCCAACGCTATGACCAACCAGTCTCCCTCCTTCGCGGATGTTCCCCGCAGCGTTATGAACCCCACCGCCGGTGAGCAGGCTCTGTACGACCACGACGCCGTGGCTGACCTGCAGTGGGCCGGCAACGACATCGAAGGCGCCAAGAAGCTGCTGGACGATGCCGGTATCGTGGACTCCGACGGCGACGGCTGGCGTGAGTATAACGGCGAGAAGATCTCTCTGAACGCCGTGTGCCCCAACGGCTGGACCGACTGGCAGGCCTCCATGGAAGTGGTTGCCGCTGCCGGTGAGAAGATCGGTGTGGAAATCACCACCCTGTACCCCGAGTGGTCCGTCTATCAGACCGTGTTCACCAACCCCTCCCAGACCGAGTACCAGATCTATATGTGGTCTCCTGACGCCGCTTCTCCCTCCAACCCCTGGCAGCGTGTGAACCAGCTGATGGGCAAGGTCTTCGTCGGTGTTGAGAACAACTGGTCCGGCAACTGGGGCCAGTACGTCAACGACGAGGCTGACGCTCTGATCGCCAAGATCCCCATGACCACCGACGCTGAGGAGCTGAAGGCTCTGTACACCGAGCTGACCAAGATCTACCTGACCGAGGTTCCCAGCTTCTCCCTGATGTATCGTCCCTCCGTGTTCCATGCCGTCAACGAGTCCGTCTGGACCAACTTCCCCTCCGGCGATGACGGCCGCAACATTCCTCCCGCAGACTGCACCGACGGTTACGGCATCGCAGCTCTGTATGAGCTCGAGCTGGTCGGCTAATACCTGATTGAAAGAAGAGGCCATGCTCCCTCGTGGAGCATGGCCCTTCCGCATAGAAGCCTCTGAACAAGCCACAGCCCCACATACGGGGCTGCACCGGTTTGTTTACCGCTTTCTCAAATAGGAGGAATGAGAGATGGGTCAACCCAACGAAAAAACAAGGGCCTTTCTTGCCCGCACCAAAGGCTACAGAAAGTATTTTGGAAAAAAGCTTCTGTGGTTTGTCATCACCTTTGTGGTAGCTGTCATTCTGAACTTCTTCCTGCCCCGGATGATGCCCGCGGATCCCGTGGCTGCCATCACCGGCAAAATGGCCTCCGGCATGACCGATGCCTCCGCCGTTCAGGAGATCTACAAGCGCTATGAAGAGGAATTCGGCACCAACAAGCCCATGTGGCAGCAGTTCCTGCTGTTCTGCAAGAACGCGCTGCACGGCGACTTCGGTACCTCCTTCAGCCAGTACCCCCGCCGGGTCAGCGATATTATCTCCAGCGCCATCGGCTGGACCATTGCCCTGCAGCTTCCCGCCATTCTGGTTGGCTGGCTTCTGGGAAACCTCCTGGGTGCGCTGGCGGCCTACATTCGGAAAGGCTTTGATAAGGTCCTGCTTCCCGTGTCCCTGTTCATGAGCAACATTCCCGCCTTCGGCATGGCCGTTATTTTGCTTGTGGTATTCGCTGTGAACCTGAAATGGTTCCCGGTATCCGGAGGCTATAATTTTGACATGATCCCCAACCTCAGTTGGAGTTTTATAAAGTCTGTCATTGTCCACTACCAGCTTCCCTTCTGGTCCATCGTGCTGATCTCCATCGGCGGTCAGGCCGTGGGCATGCGCTCCATGTCCATCTACGAGCTGAACGCCGACTATGTCAAGTACGCCCGTTTCCTGGGCATCAAGGACCGGAAAATCGTGGGCTATGTGTTCCGCAACGCCATGCTGCCCCAGGTCACCGGCCTGGCCCTTTCCATCGGTACTATGATCGGCGGCGCCCTGGTGGCGGAGATTATCTTCTCCTATCCCGGCCTGGGCTCCACCATGTACGCCGGCGTCACCGCCGCGGACTACCCCCTGATTTCCGCAACCACGCTGATCATCACCGTCATGGTGCTGATTGCCACCTTCCTGCTGGACATCATCTACGGCTTCATTGACCCCAGAGTCAAGGCCGCCCAGTTCGATTGATGGGAGGGACTGAACATGAAAAATACACTTCGTCAGGTCTTCCATTCCTCCAAATTTGTGGTTGGCTTCTGCATCTTCGCGGCAATTCTGCTGACCATGATTATTTACCCGCTGTACAACCCTGGCAGCCCTCTGGAGATGATCGGTGTGGGCACCTTTGCCAAGCCCGGCACCTATGTCTCTCTGTATGACGCCACCAAAGCACCCGTTGAAACCCTCCGTCTGTCCGATGCCGATGACAAGCGCATTGCAGCCAGCCTCAGCCAGGACGACCGGATCGCCATGGTGGAGTGGTTCACCATTATGGAAATCGATGTATCCGACCTGGATATCAGCGATACCGACGCCCTTCTGGCTCTGTGGCGGGAGCACTATGACCCCTCCGTCAAGCCCAAAGGCATGACCATGGCCAAGCGCAACTACTATAAGCGTCTGAACAACGCTCTTCTGGAGCTCCAGGGTGCGGACACCCTCATCATCGCCGATACCGATGAGGAAACCGGCGCTCTGGTGGAAAAGAGCAAGATTACCAAAACCGACTATGTCAATGTGAGCACCGTGGCCAATGTGAAGGTGCTCCCCCTGGGCACCGACAACTTCGGCCGGGACGTGCTGAAGGAGCTGGTTTCCGCCACAGGCACCTCCATCCTCATCGGCATCATCGCGGGCACCGTGGCCACCCTCATCGGACTGACCCTGGGCTTGCTTGCCGGCTATGTGGGTGGGTTTGTGGATGACTTCATCATGTTCATCACCAACATTTTCACCGTCATCCCCGGCTTTGTGCTGCTGATTCTGATTTCCTACTCCCTGGGTCAGGAGCAGCGGGGCGCCACCGTGGTTGCCGTGGTCATCGGCTTCACCAGCTGGACCTGGACCGCCCGAAGCGTCCGCAGCCAGGTCATCTCCCTGCGCAACCGGGACCACGTGAACCTGTCGAAGCTCTCCGGTCACAGTCTGGTCCGCATCGTCCTGACGGACATTCTGCCTTACATCGCCTCTTATGTGGTGATGGCCTTCATCCTCCAGGTTTCCTCCGGTATTCTGGCCGAGGCACAGCTGAGCCTGCTGGGCCTGGGACCCAAGACCACTGAGGTTCCCACCCTGGGCCTGATGATGAACTGGGCCATGCTCTACTCCGCGCATACCAACGGCTCCTGGTGGGCTTACTTCCCCGTCATCCTGACCATCGCTCTCATCTCCTTCTCCCTGAATCTGATGAATACCGGTCTGGATCAGGTGTTCAATCCCACCCTGAGAGATTAAGGAGGCCACTATGGGAAAGAAAATGCTGGAGGTCCGCGACCTCAAAACCAAGTACATCACCCGCTTCCACGAGGATGTCTACGCCGTGGACGGCGTGTCCTTCTCCATTGAAGAGGGCAAATCCCTGGGCATCGCCGGTGAGTCCGGCTGCGGCAAATCCACTCTGGCCCTTTCCATGATGGGCTACTACTTCCCGCCCCTGCACTACATCAGCGGCGATATCATCATCGACGGCCAGAACATTTCCGGCATGAATCCCGATGATGTGCGCAAGAGCATCCTGGGCCGGGAGATCGCCTACATTCCCCAGGCGGCCATGAACGCCCTGAACCCCACCCAGCGGATTATCCGCTTTGTGGAGGATGTCATCCGGGCCCATGACCCCAAGGCGGACAAGAAGGAAATCCGGGAGCTGGCGGAAGCCCGCTTTGCCGAGCTGGGTCTGCCCCCCACAGTGCTGAACCGGCACGCCGTGGAGCTGTCCGGCGGTATGAAGCAGCGTACCGTCATCGCCGTTTCCACCATCCTGAACCCCAAGGTCCTTATTGCCGACGAACCCTCCTCCGCCCTGGACGTGACCAGCCAGAAGATGGTCATCAAGATGATGCGCGAGCTGATGGAGAAGGGCTACATCAAATCCATGCTTTTCATCACCCACGAGCTGCCCCTGCTGTACAACGTCACCGACGACATCATGGTCATGTACGCCGGTCAGATTGTGGAAAAAGGCACCGCCAAGGAAATGGTCTTTGACCCCGTCCATCCCTACTCCCATGGCCTTATGGGCTCCATCCTGGTTCCCGAGGAGGGCACCCGGGGCCACAAGCTCACCGCCATCCCCGGCACGCCTCCCAACCTGAAGAGGCCCCCCAAGGGCTGCCGCTTCGCGGATCGCTGCAAGTACGCCACCGACGAATGCCGGTATTACACCATTCCCGAAAAGAGCTTCGAAAACGACCGTATGTACCGCTGCCTCAAGCGTGTGGACGAGCTGAAGGAGGTGTATTCGCATGAGTGAAGTCGTGCGTAAGGATTTTACCAATGCGCCGCTGTGCCTGTCCGGCCGGGGCGTTGCCAAGATTTTCGGCATGGGCAACAACAAAACCACTGCCGTTGACTATGTGGATTTTGACTTCCACGAAGGCGAGTTTGTCTCCATCGTGGGTGAGTCCGGCTCCGGCAAGACCACCCTGTCCAAGATGCTGCTGGGCCTGCTGAACCCCTCCGACGGCGAAATCCTCTTCCAGGGCAAGCCCCGGGATATCTCCACCGGCCGCAAGCGCAAGGAATACTGGAAGGGCATTCAGGCCATTTTCCAGGACCCCTTCTCCTCCTTCAACACCTTCCAGAAGATCGACACCGTGCTTCTCGACTGCATCAACATGCGCGGCGGCCGGAATCTTCCCAAAGAGAAGAAGATCGAAATGATGACCGAGGCCTGCTCCTTCGTGAACCTGAAGTTCGCGGAGCTGACCAACAAGTATCCCTTCGAGCTGTCCGGCGGCCAGATGCAGCGGTTGATGATCGCCCGAATCTTCCTGCTCCGGCCCAAGATTCTGCTGGCCGACGAGCCCACCTCCATGGTGGATGCCTGCTCCCGGGCCACCATTCTGGACATGCTTTTGAATCTGCGGGACGAGACCGGCATGACCGTCATCTTCATCACCCATGACATCGGCCTGGCCTACTATATCTCCGACACCGTCTACATCATGGAGCACGGCAAGTTTGTGGAGTTCGGCAAGGCGGATGAAGTCATCATCAATCCCAAGGCTGAGTATACCAAGCGTCTGATCAGCGATGTCCCCAAGATTCATGAGGAATGGGACCTGTCCACCGTGGATCTGCTGAACGCCTGAAAAAACCGGAAGGAGAAGTGACATGGATATCAAAGCAATTGTTTCCCAGATGACCCTGGAAGAAAAGGCCGGCCTTTGCTCCGGCCTGGACTTCTGGCACACCAAGCCTGTGGAGCGCCTGGGCGTTCCCGCGGTGATGGTTTCCGACGGCCCCCACGGTCTGCGCAAGCAGGACCTGCAGGCCGACCATCTGGGCATGAATGAGAGCATCAAAGCCGTATGTATGCCCGCCGCCTGCGCCACCGCCGCCTCCTTTGACCGGGAGCTGATCGGTCAAATGGGCCGCGCCATCGGCAGCAGCTGTCAGCACGAGGAGCTCAGCGTGGTACTGGGACCCGCCGTGAACATCAAGCGCTCTCCCCTGTGCGGCCGGAACTTCGAGTATTTCTCCGAGGACCCCTATCTCGCCGGTGAAATGTCCGCGGCCTACATCGCCGGTGTCCAGAGCCAGAATGTGGGCACCTCCATCAAGCACTTCGCCGCCAACAACCAGGAGCACCGGCGCATGAGCTCCAGCTCCAACATCGACGAGCGGACCCTGCGGGAGATTTATCTGCCCGCCTTTGAGATTTCCGTAAAGAAATCCCAGCCCTGGACCGTGATGTGCTCCTACAACCGGCTCAACGGCACCTATGCCTCCGAGCATCCCTGGCTGCTGACCGAGGTGCTGCGCGACGAGTGGGGCTTTGAAGGCTATGTCATGAGTGACTGGGGCGCGGTTTCCAACCGGGTAGCCGGTCTTGCCGCGGGACTGGATCTGGAAATGCCCGCCTCCGGCGGCATCAACGATGCCAAGATTGTGGAAGCCGTGAAGAACGGTCAGCTGGACGAGGCCATCCTCGACCGGGCCGTGGAGCGGATTCTCACCATCAACTACCGTTACCTGGAAAACGCCAAGCCCGAAACCCCCTGGGACAAGGAAGCCGACCATCTGCTCTCCGCCAAAATCGCGGGAGAGTGCATGGTGCTGCTGAAGAACGAGGACGGCATCCTGCCCCTGAGCCGGGAGGACGACGTGGCCTTCATCGGAGAGTTCGCCGAAAAGCCCCGGTATCAGGGCGGCGGCTCCTCCCACATCAACAGCTTCAAGAAGACCTCCGCGCTGGAAGCCGCCGAAGGCCTGAAGGTCACCTATGCCAGAGGCTACAACGCCGATGCCGACGAGGCCACCGACGAAATGATCGCGGAAGCGGTAGAGACTGCCCGGAAGGCCAAAGTAGCCGTGGTATTCGCCGGCCTTCCCGATGCCTACGAGTCCGAGGGCTATGACCGCCCCCACATGCGCATGCCCTCATGCCAGAACCGGCTCATCGAGGCCGTGGCCCAGGCCAACCCCAACACCGTGGTGGTGCTGCACAACGGCTCCCCGGTGGAGATGCCCTGGCTTCCCAAGGTCAAGGCCGTGCTGGAAGCATATCTGGGCGGTCAGGCCGTGGGAATTGCCACCGTGCGGATTCTCTACGGCGACGTGAACCCCTCCGGCCACCTGGCGGAGACCTTCCCCGT
This sequence comes from uncultured Clostridia bacterium, assembly GCA_945486035.1. Lineage (GTDB taxonomy): Bacteria > Bacillota > Clostridia > Oscillospirales > Oscillospiraceae > Faecousia. The sequence goes on along the minus strand of CALYTB010000022.1, from coordinate 9,268 downwards.
GAAGCTCAGCGACAACCCCTCCTACCTGTACTTCGGCGGCGAGGGCAACGAAGCCGACTACCGGGAGGGCGTGTTTGTAGGCTATCGGTACTATGACCGCAAGGATATGGATGTTCTCTTCCCCTTCGGCCACGGTCTCAGCTACACCACCTTTGCCTACTCCAACCTGCGCCTCAGCGCCCAGCGGATCACCGATCAGGACACCCTCACCGCCACCGTAACGGTCACCAACACCGGCTCCCGGGCCGGCAAGACCGTGGTGCAGCTGTACGTTGGCGACCCGGTGAGCAGCGTGTTCCGTCCCGTCCGGGAGCTGAAGGGCTTCGAAAAGGTGGAGCTGCAGCCCGGCGAGAGCAAGGACGTATCCTTCACCCTCTGCAAGCGTGCCTTTGCCTACTGGAACACCCAGCTTCACGACTGGTATGTGGAGTCCGGTGATTTCACCATCGAAATCGGCCAGTCCTCCAGGAGCATCGACGTGTCCGCCACCGTGCAGGTGGATTCCACCGTCCGGCTGCCCCGGCACTACACCATGGATTCCATTGTGATGGACATCATGGCAGACCCCAAGGCTTCCGCCATCATCCAGCCCCTGGTCAGCGCCATCCTGAAAACCTTCAGTCCCGGCGACGGTCAGGACAGCGACGTTGCCAAGGAGGCCGTGTCCGAAGATATGACCATGGCCATGATCCAGTATATGCCCCTGCGGGGCATCCTGAGCTTTGGCGGAGGCGCCCTTGACCCCGCCGCCATCCAGGCCATGCTGGATGCCATGAATAACTAACCCCCACCGCTTACCGGAGGGCTCCCGGCGAGCCCTCCGGTAAATTGTTCTTTACACTACACGTTCCAAGTTTTCTGTCATTGCGAACCAGTGCGCACACTGGTGTGGCAATCCCCCGGATTTTCCGCCCAGCCCCATCCTTCCACCCAAGCTGTCATCCTGAGCGAGCGCAGCGAGTCGAAGGATCTACGCACGGAACGAAGCTGAAATGTGAACGAACACGCCAGATCCCTCGACTCGCTGCGCTCGCTCGGGATGACAGGAGGAAAACATAAGGGATTGCCACGTCGCACGGCTTCCTCGCAATGACAGCTTTTTTTCGGGGCGCTAAACAACAAATTACCATCCCATCCATCCCAACTCAGGAGGTTTCTCCCATGCAATACGGACATTTTGATGACCTCCGGAAGGAATATGTCATCGACACCCCCGCAACCCCGCTGCCCTGGATCAACTACCTGGGCAGTCAGGACTTCTTCTCCCTCATCAGCAACACCGGCGGCGGCTACTGCTTCTACCGGGATGCCAAGCTCCAGCGCCTGCTGCGCTACCGCTATAACAGTGTCCCCGCGGACATCGGCGGCCGGTTCTTCTACATCAAGGAGGAGGGCCGCGCTCCCTGGAGCCCCACCTTCCACCCCTGCGACACCCCTCTGGACAGCTACCGCTGCCGCCACGGTATGGGCTACACGGTGTTTGAAACCGAAAAAGACGGCCTTCGCGCGCAGCTCAGCTTTTTCGTCCCCATCGGGGAAAACTGCGAAGTCCAGCGCCTTCGTCTGACCAACACCTCGGACAAACCCAAGCGTTTCCGCCTCACCGGCGCCGTGGAGTGGTGCCTGTGGAACACCGTGGACGATTCCACCAATTTCCAGCGGAACCTGAACATCGGTGAGCTGGAGGTGGAGGGCAGTGTCATCTACCACAAAACCGAGTACCGGGAGCGCCGGGACCACTACGCCTACTACGGTGTCAACGCCCCTCTGGCAGGCTTCGATACCGACCGGGATTCCTTCCTGGGTCAGTTTGGCACCTTCGCCGCCCCCCAGGCCATCGTCAACGGCAAGCCTGGGGACTTTGTTGCCCACGGCGGCGCGCCCATGGCGGGCCTCCATCTGGATGTCACCCTGGAACCCGGTGCGGAAAGCTCCTTCATCTTCGTCCTGGGCTACGGCAAGAATCCCCGGGACCAGAAGTTCCTCTCCCCTGGAGTTATCCGCAAGGACACAGCCCTGCGGGTCATGGAGAAATTCTCCCGGGACGAAGCCGTGGACGCGGCCCTTGCCGAGCTTTCCGCTTACTGGCAGGAGCTTCTGAGCATCTACACCCTCCACAGTTCCGATGCCAGGCTGGACCGGATGGTGAACATCTGGCACCAGTACCAATGCATGGTCACCTTCAACATGAGCCGCTCCGCCAGCTACTTCGAAAGCGGCACCGGCCGGGGCATGGGCTTCCGGGACAGCTGTCAGGACCTTCTGGGCTTTGTCCATATGGCCCCCCAGCGGGCCCGGGAGCGAATCATCGACATTGCATCCGTCCAGTGGGCCGACGGCAGCACCTACCACCAGTACCAGCCCCTGACCAAGCGTGGCAACAACGATGTGGGCAGCGGCTTCAACGATGACCCTCTCTGGCTGGTGGCCTGCACCTACGCCTACATCAGCGAAACCGGGGATTTCTCCATTCTGGACCACCCCACCCCCTTTGACAATGTCCCCGGCAGCGAAGCACCCCTGATGGAGCATCTTCGCCGCAGTGTCCGCTATACCATGACCCATACCGGTCCCCACGGTCTGCCCCTCATCGGCCGGGCGGACTGGAACGACTGTCTGAACCTGAACTGCTTCTCCGAGGAACCCGGCGAGAGCTTCCAGACCACCGGCCCCTCCGAGGGTCCCGTAGCCGAGAGCGTGTTCATCGCGGGCATGTTTGTTCTCTACGGAGGGCTTTACGCCGATCTCTGCCGCCGCCGGGGCCTTACGCGGGAAGCGGAGGAAGTGGAAGCGGCCGTAAAGCACATGGAAGAAGTGGTGGAAACCGCGGGCTGGGACGGCAATTGGTTCGTCCGGGCCTATGATGCCTTCGGCGGCATCGTGGGCAGCCACACCTGTGACGAAGGCCAGATTTTCATCGAGCCCCAGGGCATGTGTGTCATGGCAGGCATCGGCAAGGACGACGGCAAGGCGGAAGCCGCCCTGGACTCCGTCCGGCAGCGGCTGCTGGGCAAGTACGGCGTGGAGCTGCTGGCCCCCTGCTACACCGTCTACCATAAGGAGCTGGGGGAAATCACCAGCTATCCCCCGGGATATAAAGAAAACGGCTCCATTTTCTGTCACAACAACCCCTGGATTTCCATCGCGGAGACCGTGCTGGGCCGGGGTGACAATGCCTTCGACATCTATCGCCGCACCTGCCCCGTGTACCAGGAGGAGCACAGCGACATCCGCAGGGTGGAACCCTATGCCTACGCCCAGACCGTCGCCGCCCGGGCCTCCTATGACGAGGGCGCGGCCCGGAACAGCTGGCTCACCGGCACGGCGGCCTGGACCTTCGTGAACATCAGCCAGTACATTCTGGGTGTCAAGCCCACCCCCGACGGTCTGACGGTTGACCCCTGCCTGCCCGGGGAACTGAACGAGTACACCGTTCAGCGCCGTTACCGGGGGGCTCTCTACCGCATCCACGTGGTGAAGACCGGGCGCTACAGCCTTACCGTGGACGGTCAGGCCATGCCCGGCAAGCAGATTCCCGACACCGGCAAGCCTGAATACAATGTGGAGGTAACCGTATGAGCGCATTTCCCAAGGACTTCCTGTGGGGCGTAGCCTGCGCCTCCTACCAGTGCGAGGGTGCCTGGAACGAGGACGGAAAAGGCCCCAACATCTGGGACGACTTCTGCCATGACCCGTCCCACGACAACATCAAGAACCGGGATACCGGCGACATCGCCTGCGACAGCTACCACCGCTGGCAGGAGGACGTGGATCTGATGAAGGCCCACAATGTCCGGGCCTACCGTTTCTCCATCAGCTGGGCCCGGATTATCCCCGACGGGGACGGCGCCGTCAACGAAAAGGGCTTTGTTTTCTACGACAACCTGGTAAACGCCCTGCTGGCAAAGGGTATCGAGCCCATGATCACCCTCTACCACTGGGATCTTCCCAGCGCCCTGCAGGACAAGGGCGGCTGGCTGAACCGTGACATTGTGGATGCCTTCGCCCGGTACGCCACCCTCATAGCCGAGCACTTCCGGGGCCGGGTCACCAAATACATGACCCTGAACGAGCCTCAGTGCGTGGCATTCCTGGGCTATGGCAACGGAGTTCACGCCCCAGGTCTGAAGGTCAGCGAGGAGAAGCTTGCTCAGATCTTCCACCACCTGTGTCTGGCCCACAGCGCCGGGATGCGTGCCATCAAGGCCGTGGACCCCACGGCCATCGTGGGCGCGGTAACCTGCGGACGGCAGTGCTATCCGGAAGCTGACACTCCCGAAAACTGGGATGCCGCTTACCGGGAAACCTTCAACCTGGCCGAGGGTTGGTTCTTCACCTCCAACATTTTCCTGGACAGTCTGATTCTGAAGCGGTATGATGATACCGCCCCCGATGCGGTTCGCCGCTTCGCCGCCACCGTGGACAGCGCGGACTGGGCGCTGATGGAGGCCCCGGATTTCATCGGCATCAACGTCTACCAGGGAGACATGGTGGATGCCCGGGGGAATTATGTGAAGCCCTATCCCGGCTTCCCCCTCACCGCTACAAAGTGGAAGGTCACCCCGGAGGTGATGCACGCCTGCGCGGTAAACTGCTACCGCCGGTACGGACTTCCCATCATCATCACGGAAAACGGCCTTTCCTGCAACGACCGGATTCACATGGACGGCCAGGTGCACGATCCGGAGCGGATTGACTTCCTGCACCGGTATCTGCTGGAGCTGAAGAAAGCCGTTGACCGGGGCATTCCCGTGAAGGGCTACCTCCAGTGGAGCTTTCTGGACAACTTCGAGTGGAGCGAAGGATACAACGAGCGCTTCGGTATCGTGTATGTGGACTATCCCACGGGAAATCGAACCCCCAAGGACTCCGCCCGATGGTACGCCCAGGTCATCGCCTCCAACGGCGCCTGCCTCTAGGGAACCTCTGAATAAATCGTCTACGGCTGAGCAGCGGATCTTTTGCTCCCTCAGTGCAGTTTGGAAAATCGGGAATACATACAGTATTCCTCGATTTTCCAAACTTTCTGAGGAAGCAAAATCTCTCGCTGTCAGCTCTTGCCGATTTAATCAGAGCTTCCCTAAAAATCCCCCACAGCCGGCACCCCCAGGTGCCGGCTGTTGTCATGCGCACACCAATTACAATTCTCCGTCCCGGCAAATAACTTCGTGCTTATCAGTTTCCGCCAGCAATCCCACAAATTGGTGTTTGTATGTTCTTGCTGTCATTGCGAGCCAGTGCTCACACTGGCGTGGCAATCCCCCGGATGAATGGGACCAGGTAACGATTACCACCAAAAATGACAGTGTTTCCCTGCCCTGTAGGGCAATTGTCGATACATTTTCCCTCTAACCGGGGGATTGCCACACCAGCGTGCGCGCTGGTTCGCAATGACAGACAATTTGGGACACATCCCTACAAACAACAATTTATCAGGAAGCTGAGTTAACCCGATAAGCATAATCGTCAATTGTCAATTCTAAACAACAATTTCCCAATCTCCAAGTATTTCCAAAATGTAACATTTTTTACAATTAGGTTGCAAAATGCTCCGACCTGCTGTATAATAGGCAGTACCGACGATTGAACGCGCTGTTCCCTCCTTTTTGTGAGGGAAAGCGCCACCGAAATCCAACAGGAGGAGAAATAGAATGAGAAGAAAGCATATCCTGTCCCTTGTCGCCGTTGTGCTGGTTCTTGCCATGGTCATGGCCGGATGCGGCAGCAAAAGCGCGGACACCGAAACCCCCGAGCAGCAGCTTGCCGCCCTACGGCAGGAGAACGAGCAGCTGCGCAGCCAGATTGACATCCTCACCCGGCAGCTGGAGTCCCTGCAGAGCGCCATCCTCACCGATTGGAGCCTGAACGCCCTGGCATCCTCTGACCGTACCAGCGCCACCATCACCTTCACCGCGGTTCCCGCCACTGAGGCCGAGGGCCAGACCCTGAGCCTCATTGTAAACCTCAACGGCCTGGAAGCCGAGAGCGTGCCCTGCACCATGGACGGCAGCCGCTACACCGCTACCGTGGAGCTTCCCGCCGCCGACGGCTACAGCTTCTACTGCCTGATTACCGGTTCCACCGGAACTCAGCAGCAGATTCCCCTGATCACCCCCGACAACCCCGGCGACGGCAGCCTGATGGATCTGGGCAGCAGCATGAACGCCTACTGCAGCCTGTTTGTGGACAGCTGGAATTACGCCGACGGCAAGCTCACCCTGGACAATGCCTTTGCCCAGGCCCAGATGCCCAAAATTTCCACCGGGGGCAATGACGTGACTGCCACCGGCGCGGCCCTGGTGTTCCTGCACAACGGTCAGGAGCTGGAGCGCAAGGAAGTCACCCTGGCCGAGGGCGAGGGTGAGGGCAGCTACGAAGCCACGATCTCCAGTCTTTCCTTCAGCACACCCAAGCTGGAGGACGACCATCAGCTGGACCTGCAGCTGGTTGTCACCCTCTCCGACGGCAGCACCCTGACCTACGACGGCTGCAGCTGGTTTGTAAACGACGGTGCCCTGAACCCCGTCATGGGCTGATTCAACGCTGTCCGCGTTTTCCGTCCCTCTCCCTGCCTTTTCCCGGCGGGGAGAGGTTTTTTTCGGACTGCTCCCCAGGGCGCATTTTTCACAAATTTGGGCTGACTCCCTATTTTTTTATGTGAATACTATAAAAAAGTTGAGAAAAATGCTTTTTTGGAGTTGATTTTACGAAGCCCATGTCATACAATAGGAGCCGAACGGTTTGGGGCGGACACTGCCCATTTCAGGAGTTCCGAGGTGATGGCTTTGCTGAATATCGTTCTGGTAGAGCCGGAGATCCCTCAGAATTGCGGCAACATAGCCCGAACCTGCGCCGCCACAGGAAGCCGCCTGCACCTGATCCGGCCTCTGGGATTTGACATCTCCGAGCGGGCCGTGCGCCGGGCGGGCCTGGACTACTGGCATATGGTGGAGGTTCTGGACTATCCCAATCTGGAGGACTTCTTCGCACGCAACCAGGTGAAGCAGATGTGGTGCCTTTCCACCAAAGCCCCCCGCAGCTATACCGAAGCCAGGTACAGCGATGATTGCTACCTGTTCTTCGGCAAGGAAACCAAGGGACTTCCCGAAGCCTTTTTGGATGCCCACTACGACGAAAGCGTTCGCATCCCCATGCGCGGCGAAGCCCGGAGCCTGAACCTGAGCAACGCCGTAGCCATTACGGTTTACGAAGCCCTTCGTCAGCTTTCCTTCCCAAACCTGCTCGACTACGGAAAAATGCGAGAGCAATCTCGATAAATTGGAGGTATTGTCATGAACTACAACAAAAAGTCTGTAGAGGACATCGATGTTGCCGGCAAGCGGGTGCTGTGCCGCTGCGACTTCAACGTCCCCACCAAAAACGGCAAGATCACTTCCGACAAGCGGATCGTTGCCGCTCTGCCCACCATCAAATACCTGATGGAGCATGGCGCCAAGGTCATCCTCTGCTCCCACATGGGCAAGCCCAAGGGCGAGTGGAAGGAAGAGCTGAGCCTGAAGATCGTGGCGAACCGCCTTTCTGAGCTGCTGGGCCAGGAGGTCATCATGGCCGCCGATGTCGCAGGCCCGGATGCCCACGCCAAGGCCGCCGCCCTGAAAGAGGGCCAGGTCATGCTGCTGGAGAACACCCGGTTCATCAAGGGCGAGACCAAGAACGATCCCGAGCTTTCCAAGGAGCTGGCTTCCCTGGCGGATGTGTTCGTGAACGATGCCTTCGGCACCGCCCACCGTGCCCACTCCTCCACCGCCGGTGTGGCGGATTACCTGCCCGCCGTCTGCGGCTACCTGGTGGAGAAGGAAGTATCCATCATGGGCAAGGCCCTGGCCAATCCCGAGCGTCCCTTCGTCGCCATTCTGGGCGGCGCCAAGGTTTCCGACAAGCTGAACGTCATCAATAACCTTCTGGAGAAGGTAGACACCCTGATCATCGGCGGCGGCATGGCCTTCACCTTCCTGGCCGCTCAGGGCTGCAGCGTGGGCTCCTCCCTGGTGGACAACGAGAAGCTGGACTACTGCAAGGACATGATGGCGAAGGCCGCGGCCAAGGGCGTGAAGCTGCTGCTGCCTGTGGACACCGTGGTTGCCGATTCCTTCCCCAACCCCATTGATGCCGAGATCGCCACCCAGGTGGTGGACTCCGCTGCCATCCCCGCCGGCAAGATGGGCCTGGACATCGGCCCCAAGGCCCAGGCCGAGTTCGCCGCTGCCGCCAAGGCTGCCAAGACCGTGGTGTGGAACGGCCCCATGGGCGTGTTTGAGAATCCCACCCTGGCCAAGGGCACCATCGCCGTGGCCCAGGCCCTTGCCGATTCCGACGCCGTGACCATCGTCGGAGGCGGCGACAGCGCCGCTGCCTGTGAGCAGCTGGGCTTTGCCGACAAGATCACCCACATTTCCACCGGCGGCGGCGCCTCCCTGGAGTTCCTGGAAGGCCTGGAGCTGCCCGGCATTGCCTGCCTGCAGGACAAGTAAGTACATCCAAACCCCCGAACGGAGCCGCGGCTCCGTTCGGGCAGAGAGATAAGAAGCTGAATTCGTAATACCGCATCGATCCTGATGTGCATATAGAAGGAGATTCGTCATGAACAGAAAGTATCGCAAGACTGTCATCGCCGGCAACTGGAAGATGAACAAGACCCCCTCCGAGACCAAGGAGTTTATGACACAGCTAAAAGCCCAGATGCCCAAGGGCCGCTGGTGTGATGTTGCCCTGTGCGTCCCCGCCGTCTGCATCCCCGCCGCCGTCCGCGCCATGCGGGAGACCCGGGTGGGCATCGGTGCCGAGAACTGCAATGCCAACCCCTCCGGCGCTTACACCGGTGAAATCGCCACCAACATGCTGGTGGATGCCGGCTGTAAGTACGTGATTATCGGCCACAGCGAGCGCCGCGCCATGGGCGAGACCGATGCCGATGTCAATGCCAAGGTTCTGGCCGCTCTGGAAGCCGGTCTGATCCCCATCATGTGCTGCGGCGAGACCCTGGAGCAGCGGGAAGCCGGCATCACCACCGAGTGGATCACCATGCAGATCAAGCTGGGCCTGGCCGGCGTGTCCGAGGATAAGATCCGCAAGGTCATCATCGCCTACGAGCCCATCTGGGCCATCGGCACCGGCCGTACCGCCACTCCCGAGCAGGCCGAGGAAGTCTGCGAGAGCATCCGCACCGTGGTGCGCAAGCTCTACTCCTCCAAGAACGCCCGGGCCATCTCCATCCTCTACGGCGGCTCCATGAACGAGAAGAACGCCT
>CALYTB010000021.1 GCA_945486035.1 uncultured Clostridia bacterium | reverse complement strand
CTGCTCTACGGGAGCCATGAATGGCTCCCCTACAGCAAGGACGAAGTGCGTTTGAAAACTGTAAACAACAATTTCTCACAATGCCGGTCTGATTAGTCGGAAGAAAACCCATGCAGGAAAACTGGCATTGGTTTTCACGGGGGGGAGCGTTCAGAGGAGGAGGCGGGCGCTGCTGCCGCCGGTTTTGTCTTTGGTGACCAGGATTTGCCTGTCGATTTTCTCCTTCAGCTCTGCCACATGGGAGATGATGCCGACCAACCGGCTGCCCTCGGTCAGACCGGCCAGGGCGGTGTAGGCCTGGTTCAGGGCTTCCGGGTCCAGGGAGCCGAAGCCTTCGTCCACAAAAAGAGTATCCAGATGGATTCCAGTGGAGGACTGCACCTCGTCGGAAAGCCCCAGGGCCAGTGCCAGGGAGGCCTGGAAGGATTCGCCGCCGGAGAGGGTTTTGACGCTGCGCTCGGTGCCGTTGTAGTGGTCGATGACATCCAGCTCCAGACCGCTCTGGCTTTTGATATTGTCCGCGGTTTTCCGGCGCTTCAGGTCGTACTGACCGCCGGTCATTTTCATCAGACGGACATTGGCCCGGGCTACAATCCGGTCAAAATAGGTGGTCTGGATGTAGGTTTCCAGAGCGATGCGCTCCTTACCTCGGACACTGCCGCAGGCGGTGTCCGAAAGGGCCTTCATCCATTGCTGCCGCTGTTCCAGCGCTTCCAGCTCGGCGATCTTCCCGGAAAGCTTCTCCCGGGCATACCGGTTGGCGCTGAGACGGGCGTGAAGCTCCTTCAGCTGGGTCAGAAGCGCTCCCTTTTGGGAAGACAAAGCCTGCTTGCGTTCTTCCAGTTGGGAAATGTCCGTCTCTTCGCCTTCTTCCAGCTGGGTCTGAAGCTGGCGGATGGAGGCATCCAGACCGGTGAGGCCTTCCTTACAGGCGGCGCAGCGGCGGGCGGCCTGGTCCAGAGCGGCACGAAGGGCGTTCCTGGCAGCGTTCAATTCCCCCCGCTCTGCCAGGGCGGAGGCCTTGCTGTCAAAGGCCAGCTTTTGCTTCAGCTCGGCATGCTGCCGTGTGAGGGCCTGGATGGAGGCGGTGGCGGAAGCAATCTGTTCCCGGGCTGCGGTGAGGCTTGCCTCCGTGCCGGAAAGCAGAGCCTCCTTGGCGGGGATGTCCCGATCCAGGGAAGACCGCTGCCGTGTAAGCCCCTCGGCCTCGGCAATCTGATCTGTAAGGGCTGCCATTTGCGTGTCGAGCTGAGAAATCTGATCCCGGGCAGCGCTTTCTGCCTGGGGAAAGGGGGTATCCGCCAAGACACTCTGGATTTCCGCCTGGACCCGCTCCCGGATTCCTGCGGTTTTGCCCTTTTCCCTGGCGGCCTCGGCGCTGGCGGCTTCGGCAGCACGGGCCGCCTTTTCCGAAGCGGCGGAGGCACGCTTCACTGCATCCTCCGTGGGAGCATCCGTGGAAGTCCGGGCGGGGTTGGGGTGGGAGGTGGAGCCGCAGACCGGGCAGGGGATACCCGGTTCCAGGTGACAGGCCAGGATACCCGCCTGCTCGTCCAGAAAGGCCCGGTTCATTTCCTCATAGCGCTGGCGAAGCCGGTCTGCTTCCTGCCTGGTGAGAAGATAGGCTTCCTGGGCCTCCCGAAGAAGCTGTTCCCTGTGCTGAAGCTGGGTCATGAGCTCCAGCAGCGCTTGCAGGCGCTCCCGCTTCCGGGCGGTGTCCTGCTGCTGATGACGGAGCCGCTCCCGGTCCGTGTCAACGTTTTCCAGCGCCTTTCGCCGGGATTTCATGTCGTCCAATTCCGATTGGAGCGCTTCCAGCTTCTTTCGGGTGTTTTCAGCGGAGGTCTCCCCCTGGGCCAGCCGGGTTTTGGCGGTGGTGAGCTCGGACTGAAGGGCATTCAGCCGGTCATAGTCCGGCAAGGACAGCTCAATTGCGGTGATTTTTTCGGACAGTGCCTCCTGTTCCGGTTCCCGGGCCTGCTGGGCTTCCAGCTCGGCGGTATACCGCTCCAACTGTTGGGCTTTTTCCTCCCGCTGGGAAAGCTGCTGCTCCAGGGCCTGCCTTGCTTTCGCCCGGGTCTGAGCCTGGGAGAGCTGGGATACGGTTTGCTCAAGCTGTGCTTCTGTTTGGCCAAGGGTTTCTTCCAGAAGTGTCTGGGCGGATAAATCCTCCCGGATCAGAGATTCCAGCAGGGAATCCGCCTCCCCAACGGGGAGTTGGGCTTCCCGAGCCAGAAGAATCCGCGCTGAGAATGGAGAATCCGGGGGAGCCTGAATGCCGCTGATATACTGCTGAATGCTGGCCAGGGCCTCCTCCCACCGGGAGCGGACATCGGCTGCGGCGCGGCTCAGCTGCTCCTGGAGGGTGACATACCGGTCTGTGTGGAAGATGCCCCGGAAAATCTTCTGCCGGTCCTTGGTATCCGCCAGCAGCAGCTTCAGGAAATCGCCCTGGGCGATCATGGCTACCTGGGAAAACTGCTCCCGGTCCAGGCCCAGAATCTCCCGGATGGCGGCGTTCACCTCCTTCGGCTTGGTGAGGACGCGGCCGTCGGGGAAGGTCAGACAGGCATCGGCGGCCTGTTTGGTCATACCCTCGCCCCGATCCTTGGGGCGCATGTATTCGGGATTGCGCCGGATGGTGTACTCCTTCCCGGCATAGCGGAAGCAAAGCCGGACAAAGGTGGGCATCTGGGGCTCGGCGTATTTGGAGCGGAGCATGGCAGGCTCCCGGCTGTCCCCACTGGCCTCCCCGAACAGCGCATAGCTGATGGCATCAAACAAAGTTGTTTTGCCGGCGCCGGTGTCCCCGGTGATGAGGTATAATCCTCGTTCCCCCAGCTGTTCAAAATCCAGCTCCAGCTGCCGGGCGTAGGGGCCAAAGGCGGAAAGGGTCAATTTCAGCGGCCGCATGATCAGTCCTCCCAAATGGATTCCATCAGCCCCAGAAGGTATGTCCGCTGCACGTCGGACAGGGGCTGGTTGTTCTGTTTCTCGTACAGCTCCCCGAAAAGCTCCAGGGGGGACTTGCGCTGGACATCCGCGGCGGCCTCGATGACCGCGCCGGAACGGGTACGGGTGTTGTCATAGCGGAGGGCCAAAAGATTGGGATAGATTGTCCGCAGACGGCCCATGGCTTCCGGCACATCCTCCTCGTCCGTGAGGGTAATGCGCAGATAGTCTTCCGTGGGGGCGTTTACGTAGAAACTTCTGGCGGTGACCTCCTGGTAGGTCCCCCGGATCTCCCGCAGATCGTGCAGGGGCGTGAGGGGCAGCAGGCTTATATCCAGCGTGCCCTTTTCTCCCAAGTGCACGACGGTGATGCTTTTGTGGTGGAGCGCCTCGGAGAAGGAGTATTTCAGCGGGGTTCCGCAGTAGCGAATCCGGGAAGAAAGCACATTCTGGGGGCCGTGAAGGTGGCCCAGGGCGGTGTAGTCGAAGTCGGAGAAGATTTCCGCATCCACGCAGTCCGTACCGCCGATGCTGATTTCTTCGGATTCGCAGGTGGCGGCTCCTGCCACGAACTGGTGGGTCAGCAGCACATTCCGCTCCTGTCGGTTCATGGGCATCTTTCCGATGACCAATCGGAGGGCATCGGAAAGGCTGCCCGGGGCCTCCTCAGGGAAAAACCGCCGCACATGGGAGGGCTTCAGGAAGGGCAGCAGCCAGAAGTGCACCGGCCCGAATTCGTCCCGCAGGGTGATGGGTTCAATGCTGCCGTTATAGACCGGCGACAGGTGAATGCCGCTGGGCTCCATCAGACGGCCTCCGAAGGCCAGCCGCTCCGGACTGTCGTGGTTGCCGCTGATAATGAATACCGGAAGCTCCCTTTGGGCCAGGGAGCAGAGAAAATCGTCAAAGACCGCAACGGCTTCCCCGGAAGGGATGCTCTTGTCGTAAACATCGCCGCAGATCAAAAGGGCATCGGGCTGCTCCGTGTCGATACAGTCCAGAATTTGGTTGAGAATGCAGACCTGGTCGGGCAACATGGACACTTCGTGCACCCGCTTGCCCAGGTGCAGATCGGATAGGTGCATCAGTTTCATAGAATACTCCTTTAAGGGAGGCGAACCTCCGAAAATGATTTATTTCTCACGCTCTACCGGAGATGTTATAAATTGTTGTTTGAAGATTTCAAACGCACTTCGTTCTTACTGTAGGGGAGCCATTCATGGCTCCCGTGGGGCAGTACGTTTTCGCCGAAATGCGGAGTAAATCGGAACAATGTACCGCCGGGAGCCATGAATGGCTCCCCTACAGTTGGATTTGGGCATTTTGATCATTCTGAAAGGATGCCAAAATCGTCAATTGTCAACTGTCAATTGTCAATTCGGCGAAGCTGCTAAACAACAATTTATCTGCGTGGTTATTATGAAAACGGATATGGATTCTTTTTGGTGATGAATCGTTCAGCCGGGGAGGTGGGAGCGGTAGCGGCGGCGGTATTCGCCGGGGGACATTTCGGTAAAGTCCCGGAAGAGCTTGTTGAAGTGACTTACGCTCCCGTATCCCAGACGGCCGGCAATGTCCAGAATGGTGAGATCCGTGGAGGTGAGCAGGCGTTTCGCCCAGTCCATTTTGGTTCGTGTGAGGTAGGATACTACCGTTTCTCCGGTGTACTTCCGGAAATTGCGGATGACCACGGGAGGGGAATAGCCGGCCAGACGGTAGATGTCCGAGGCCTGACAGGCGATGTACTCCGGGGAATGGATTCTGCGCAGCACCTGGCGCAGCCACTCCGGCGCGCCGGGGGAATCGTCTACACGCTGCTTGCTGAGAAGGACCAGGGCGTTGGTCAGCATCTGGCAGATAATCATGTTGGTAAGGCGCTCAGCCGTTCCGGCTTCCCGGAGCAGATTGATTTCCCGGGCGCTCTGCTTGAACGCGGCGAAATCCAAATCCTCCAGCGTGATCCGGGAAGGGGCGCGCAGAAGATCCGGAAGAGTGGTGCCTACGGCAGCGCACAGCTGCTCCAGTTTCTCCCGGGTGACGGGGAGATTGATGTGGATGCAGCGCTCGCCTTGCAGCGGGGTGAACTGGTGCCGGTCCTGTGGGCGGATCAGGCAGAGGGTTTTTTCTCCCAGCTGCTGGGATGCTCCATTGAGGAGGTGATTGGTTCTGCCGGAGGTGATGATAAAAAATTCGTAGTAGTCGTGATCGTGGAGGGAGGTGTAGGCAGCATCCCACCAGTGAAAAGCGGCGCCGTAGGCGCAGAGCCTGGGGTTGTTGTGATAATATACAGTTGTATTCCCGCACTCCGGGATGGAATCCTGCGATTTATCCATAATCCGTATCTCCTTTGGAGATGATTCTCTCCTCATTATACCACAATTCTCCCTGGGAAGCAATCTGTTTTCGCAATTCCGTAGGAGCTTTGTTAAAAAGATCACAGGTTTGTTTAATTAACTTTGCAGACAGAAGGAAATGGGCGTGTTATACTGAGCATATCCATCATGCCCCCTGGGCGAAAGAAAGGAGCATTCCCATGGAAGAGCTGAAAACCGGTTCCGTGAAGCCCACCCGCCCCCTGCGCTACGCGGTGGGGATGTTCGGAACCTCCATCCCCGTGAACATGTTCAAAACCTACGCCGCGTTTTTCTATGTGGACAAGCTGGGCCTGATTACCACACCCCAGTATTCTCTGATCCTGCTTTTGTACACGTTCCTGGACGCCATTGACAATCCGGTGTACGGCTTCCTGTCGGACCGCACCCGGACCAAGTGGGGCCGCCGCCGTCCCTGGCTGATTATCGGCGCGCCGCTGCTGGTGCTGTGCTTTGTGCTGTTTTTCAACCCTCCGGCATTTCTGGCTCCGGGCTCCGCGTTTTCCTATGTGCTGCTGATGTACATGTTCACCGGCACCCTGGATTCGCTGATTAACGTCAACTACGGCGCTCTGTTCCCGGAGCTGTTCCCCACCGAAGCTTCCCGGGCCAAGACCAACGCTCTGCGCCAGGTGTTCCAGCTGGTTGCTATGATTATCAGCATTGCCCTTACCCCGGTGATTACCGATGCCATTGGCTTCGCCACCACTGCCTACATCTACGGTGCGCTGGCCATCGTGGTGATCTGGTTCATGGCTACGGGCTGCCATGAGAATCCCCAGGCTATGGAGCAGCCCAAGCCTCAACTGCTGAGGACCATTCTGGACATTGCTTCCAACCCCAAATTCTGGATCTATGGCATAACCAATGCCGCATACTTTGGCGGTCTGGCCCTGGTGCAGTCCGGTGTGGCTTTCTATACCAAGTACCATCTGCAGGTGGGCGGTATGGGTTCCACCATTCTGTTGGGCGTGGTCATTCTGTCGGCCATCGGGTTTATCCCCCTTTGAGTGAAGCTGGTCAAGAAGCTGACACTGATGAAGGCTTGGCGGCTGGCTCTGGGCTGCTGTGGTCTGGGCGTTCTGCCGCTGTACTTCGTGAAGAGCCTTCCTCTGGCTGCCGTGTGCGTGGTGATCTTTGGCTTTGCCATGGGCGGTGTGTCCACCACTATGGACATTGTGAGCGCCAGAATTCTGGACGAGGACCGGATCAAGAACGGAATCCCCCGGGAGGGAACCTATTCCAGCCTCATCGGCATTCTGAACAAGGCCAGCGGCCTGGTAACTTCCCTGGCGTTTTTGCTGGTTTATCAGGTGTATGGCTTTGAAAGCGGTGAGAATCCCGGCGCAGCTCCGGATGCCGCGGCGAGGTTTCTCATGGTTCTGTTCCCGGTGGCGGTGTTCGCGGTATGCGTAGTGATGTCCCGGTTCCTGAAGTTCCGGCAGGACGGGGAAAAGGCGGAGGGATAAACCATGGCGCTTGTATCCGTACATTACCGCTCCGACCAGCTGAAAAAGACCGTGGAGATTATGCTGGCGGTGCCGGACTGCAATGCGGGGTTTACGAAACCCCTGTCGGAGTATCCGGTAGTGTATCTGCTCCACGGACTGTCGGAGGATGCCAGTTCCTGGATTCGAAAATCCAACGCGGAGCGGTATGCTCTGGAGCGGGGGCTGGTGCTGGTGATGCCCTCGGTGGACCGGAGTATGTACTGCGACGGCGTGCTGGGCCAGAACTATTTTACCTATCTGACCCGGGAGCTTCCGGAATATCTGGGGAAGGTATTCGGATTGTCCCGGCGGCGGGAGCAGAACTACATTATGGGCTTCTCCATGGGCGGCTTCGGCGCTGCCCGGGCAGCCCTGACTTACCCGGAGTGCTACGCTGCCTGGGGGAGCCTGTCGGGGATGGTGGACCTGACGCCCATGCTGCTGCGGCTGGATGATGCTGCCCGGGAGGAATTCCCCTTCCTGGCCGTCGAGGCGGACCGGGTGAACACCACACCGCTGAATCCTGTGAACCTGATTGACGCGGATGCGCAGAAGAATCTGCGGGGGTATCTCGCCTGCGGGTTGGAGGACGATCTGCTCATTTGCACCCGATTGTTCCAGCAGGCCTCCGAGAAGGCGGGGGCCAACAACCGGTTTGTATATGTGCCCGAACGCCGGCACGACTGGAATTTCTGGGAGGAGCAGATTCCGACATTTTTTGACTTCCTTGCTGAGGCCTGACCATGGAAAAGCTGGTAATTGACCATCTGGTGGAGAAGAATCGGGAGGGGAGCTACTATACGCTGCCCTTTTCCGTGCCGGAGGGAGTCCGTTCTCTCACTGTCCGCTACAGCTATCCCAAACAGGGGAATGTGATTGACCTGGGGCTGGAGGATGGAAAGGGACAATTCCTGGGCTGGTCCGGAAGTAGCCGGGAGGCTGTGACCGTCGGGGAGTTCGATGCCACCCCGGGATACCTGATGGAACCGATTGCTTCCGGAACCTGGTACATTCTGATTGGCGCGTACCATGTTGAGGCTGGGGGCGTGCCGGTTCACTATGAGATTACCTTCGAGCCGGAGGGCCCGGTCTGGTTGTTCGGGGACCTGCATGTCCACTCCGATGCCTCGGACGGCCAGCACGATATCCCGACCCTGGCCGCCATGGCAAAAAAGAAGGGACTGGACTTTCTCGCGGTGACCAATCACAACAATTATTCGGAGAATTTCTCCCTTCCCAGGGTTCCGGGGCTGACGCTGATTCCCGGGACGGAGTGGACCCATTATCGGGGACACATGAATTTCCTGGGGATTGCCAAGCCCTTTCCCGGCTCCTTTGTTGCAAATGACCTGTCCGGGATGCGGGAGATTACCCGGCAGGCCCGGGAACGGGGGGCGCTGATCTGCGCCAATCACCCCAAGTGCAACATGTGTCCGTATCTGTGGGAGGACCAGGAGAGCTTCCGGCTGGTGGAAATCTGGAACGGGCCCATGCGGAAGGTGAACCGGGACGGAATTGCCTGGTGGACGGAGCTTCTGCGCAAGGGGAAAAAGATTACACCGGTGGGCGGCAGCGATTTCCACCGGGACCGCAGTCCGGTCCGGCTGGGTAATCCGGTGACGGCGGTTTACGCGGATTCTCCCGGCGTGGGGGACATTCTGTCCGCGCTGGCACGGGGGCGCTGCTATGTGACGGGCAGTGTCCGTGGAGTCCGGCTGGGGATGACCTGTTCTGAGGAGACGTTCGGCGCGGTGATCTCCGACGGGAAGAAAACCCACCTGCTGTCGGTATCCGCCCAGCGGATGCCCCGGGGAGCGGTGCTGCAGGTTGTAGGAAACAGCGGGGAGCTGGCCCGGTTCAAGGCAAGGGGCGGCAGTGTCCGGGAGAACCTGGAGATTTCCGGCACCGGCTTTGCCTATCTGCTGGCGGGAATTCCTCTCCCGGGCGGCGATATCTGGCCCCTGGCGGTGTCAGGCCCCATCTATTTCGGGGAATAAGATACGTGGTTATCGGATTGAAGCAGGGAATTGATAAATTGTTGTTTGTCGGGCCGTGCCCCGATTACCTGTCATTGCGAGACCAGTGCGCACACTGGTCGTGGCAATCCCCCCGATGAATGGAACCAGGTAACGATTACCACCAAAAATCGCAGTATTTCCCGTCCTGTAGGGCAATTGTCGATACATTTCCTCTCTAACCGGGGGATTGCCACGACCAGTCTGCGGACTGGTCTCGCAATGACAGAAAACCTGGAGACAGTGCGCCAAACAACAATTTGTCGGGCAGCTGAGTTTGTTCGATAGGCTCGTGTGATATTACTGTCCTCCAATCGGAACCGGGGCAATCCAACGAAAAACGCACACCCAGATGCTTCCGGGAAGCCGGAGGACGGTTCGGGTGTGCGTTTTTGGGTATTTCGTCTCCGGTTACCGGCTCGGAAACCGGCTGCCGCAGCTACCGGCGGGAGGTCACGGTGTGGGCGCGTTCAAGGAGCGAACGCTTCCGCGCCTGTGTCATGGCATCAAAAGCGTGCAGGCTTGCCCGCTCTGCCGAAGCCGGGGGCAATTCCAGAGGGCCCGTAGCATCACCTCCCGGTTCGTATGCCGGTCAGCTGGGGCGGGTATTCCGAACGCACAGGAGGCGGTTTTTAAAGCAGCCTTATATTCCAGGAGAATCCGGGAAAGAATGTAAGAAGGATTGACCTTTCTGGGAATAACTGCTACTATAGAAGAAACCATCCGAAATGAAAGGATTTGAAGCTTATGAAAAAAGCAACCCTCAGAGCCTATGCAAGGCTTATTGTGCGTGCCGGAATCAATGTGCAGAAGGGCCAGGAGGTGCTCATCTACGCGGACCTAGACCAGCCGGAATTCGTACAGATGGTGGTGGAGGAGGCCTACAAGGCCAAGGCTTCCAAGGTCATTGTAGAGTGGAACTACGCGCCGCTGGAAAAGATTCATGTGCGCCACCAGAGTGTCAAGACCATGGGCAAGGTTGAAAAATGGCAGCTGGAGCGGCAGGAGCACTTCTGCCAGGCAATGCCCGCCCGGATTCACCTGGTTTCCGAGGATCCCGACGGCCTGAAGGGCATGAACATGGAGAAGGTGGCCAAGGCTCAGCAGCTGCGCTATCCCGTTCTGAAGCCCTATGTGGATCGGCGGGAGGGAGCGCAGCAGTGGTGCATCGCCGCCGTGCCCGGCGTGGCCTGGGCCAAGAAGGTTTTCCCGGGAATGAGGGCGAACGCTGCCGTGGAGAAGCTGTGGGAGGCCATTCTGAGCACCTCCCGGGTGGACGAGGACCCGGTGGCCGCATGGGAAAAGCACAACGCAGATCTGACCGCCCGGTGCGATTATCTGAACAGCCTGGGGATTCGTCAGCTCCACTATACCGCGGACAACGGCACGGACTTCACCGTGGGGATGATCCCCGAGGCCCGGTTCTGCGGCGGTGGAGAAACTTCCCGGCAGGGAATCTTCTTCAATCCCAACATCCCCACGGAGGAGTGCTTCATCTCCCCCATGAAGGGTCAGGCTGAGGGCATTGTCTATGCGACGAAGCCGCTGAGTTATCAGGGCCAGCTGATCGAGGATTTCTCCATCCG
The DNA here is from genome assembly GCA_945486035.1 of uncultured Clostridia bacterium. Lineage (GTDB taxonomy): Bacteria > Bacillota > Clostridia > Oscillospirales > Oscillospiraceae > Faecousia. Next base: position 11,657 of record CALYTB010000021.1, on the reverse strand, counting down.
CTTTGAAAATGGCAAGGCAGTGGAGGTGAAGGCGGCCAAGGGAGAAGAGCTGCTGAAAACCATGATCGCCATGGACGAGGGCGCGGCGTATCTGGGTGAGTGCGCCCTGGTTCCGCAGGCCAGCCCCATTGCCGAGAGCGGTATCCTGTTCTACAACACGCTGTTCGACGAGAATGCCGCCTGCCATCTGGCGCTGGGCATGGGCTTCGCGGACACCATCCAGGACCACCATAACAAGTCTCTGGAGGAGTGCCGGGCGCTGGGCATCAACGATTCCATGATTCACGAGGATTTCATGATCGGCTGCGACAGCATGAACATCGATGCCATCTGCGCGGACGGAAAATTGGTTCCCGTGTTCCGCGGCGGCAACTGGGCATTTTGAGCTTTGGACCGAATTCGGCGATCTTTTTGAAAAAAAGTGAAAATAATGCTTGCATTCTTCACACCTATGTGGTATGATATCCGGGCGATTGAAGATTGCTAAGGGCAATTATGCCCTTTACCTGATAAGAAAGAGGTGAACGAAATGAAGGAAGGTATCCATCCCAAGTACGAACAGACCACCATCCGCTGTGCCTGCGGCAATGTCTTTACAACCGGTTCTACCAAGAAGGACATTCGTGTTGAGATCTGCTCCAAGTGCCACCCTTTCTATACCGGCAAGCAGAAGCTGGTTGACACCGGTGGACGGGTTGACCGCTTCAACAAGCGCTTCGGCCTGAAGTAAGTATCAAACACTTTCCGCACCACGGGATTTCCGTGGTGCGGATTTTTCTGTTTTGGGGAAGGTAAAGGGGAAGGATAATTGTTGTTTGCAGATCAGTTTTTAAAATGTCGGAATAACACTGTAGGGGAGCCATTCATGGCTCCCGGCGGTGAAATGTTCCGATATCCCCAGCATTTCGGCGAAAACGTACTGCGTCACGGGAGCCATGAATGGCTCCCCTACAGTAAGGACGAAGTGCGTTTGAAAACTGTAAACAACAATTTGCGCTGGAAGGCGGTGGGCGATATGCAATTGTTATATTTTTGTGAAACATCTTGTCCGCCGCCGGTAGAATATGATATACTTTGGAAAAAGGGTCACAGGAGGAATTATGGAAGAGAATTTTGACAGAGCTGTCCAGGAACGGGCGGTGCTGGTGGGGCTTAACGCGGACTGCTTTACCGAGGAGCAAACTGCCACCGAGGAGAGCCTGGAAGAGCTGGACGACCTGCTGGAAACCGCTGGGGGCTTCTGCACGGGTAAGATTTTGCAGAACCGCCATGCTCCCGATTCCCACAGCTTTATCGGCGAGGGGAAGGCCCTGGAGGTGAAGATGCTGGTGGAGGCCACGGCATCCACCATGGTGATTTTTGACAATGAGCTTTCCCCGGGGAATATCCGGGCCCTGGAGGAGATAATCGGGGTTACGGTACTGGACCGCAGCGCCCTGATTCTGGATATTTTTGCCCAGCGGGCCAAAACCAAGGAGGGCCGCCTCCAGGTGGAGCTGGCGCAGTACAAATATCTGCTACCCCGTCTTTCCGGCATGGGCAACAGCCTTTCCCGCCAAGGCGGCGGCATCGGCACCCGGGGCCCCGGCGAAACCAAGCTGGAATCGGATCGCCGCCACATCCGGGAGCGGATCAACCGCCTGGAGGAGGAGCTGGAGCAGGTACGCAAGGTTCGGGGGGTCCAGCGGGAGCGGAGAATGAAAAACTCTGTTCCTGTGGTTGCCATCGTGGGCTACACCAACGCGGGAAAATCCACATTGCTCAATCAGCTGACCGGGGCGGGAATCCCTGCCAACAACCGGCTTTTTGACACTCTGGACACCACTTCCCGGCAGCTGACGGTTTCGGACAATCTGGATGTGATTCTGTCCGATACTGTGGGCTTTATCTCCAAGCTGCCCCATCATCTGGTAAATGCCTTCCGGGCCACCCTGGAAGAGCTGGAATACGCAGATTTGCTGCTGCATGTGATCGATGCCTCCGATCCCCATCTGGAGAAGCATATCGCCGTGGTGGACAAGCTCATTGCCCAGCTGGCCAAGCCCGGTGTTCCTGTGCTCAAATGCTACAATAAGGCGGACCTGGTCTACTCCGAGGATATTCCGGTGAGCAGGGATGTGATTCCCATCTCCGCCAAGCGGGGCTATAACATGGATGGCCTTCTGAGAGCCATTGAGAAGGCTCTGGATGCTGCCAGGCATCATGTGGTTGTGCGCCTGCCCTATTCCATGGGCGGCATGGTGGAAACCCTCCATGACGGAGCCCAGGTCAGGAATGTGGAGTACGGCGCGGAGGGAATCGAAGTGGAAGCAGTCCTGGACGATATCCTCTTCGGACGCCTTCGGGAGTATATTATTAAGGAGTGCTGACCCTTGGACGAGTATCTGGTACCCTCCGGCTTTGGCGAGGATGAATTTGTCGAAAAAAAGTCCCGCTTCATCGGAAGGGTGTGGCTGGCCGAATCCGAGGAGGAGGCGCTCCAGCGAATCCAGCAGATGAAGAAGCAGCACTATGACGCAACCCACAACTGCTGGGCTTATATTATCCGGGACGGAGCTGTCCGGTTCTCCGACGACGGGGAGCCGGGGGGTACCGCGGGGATGCCCATGCTGCAGGTGTTGCAGCGGGAGGGCCTGTATAATGTGGTCTGCGTGGTGACCCGGTATTTTGGCGGCATTCTGCTGGGAGCCGGCGGACTGGTGCGGGCCTACACCAAAGGCGCAAAAATTGCCGTGGATGCCGCGGGGAAGTCCATGAAGCGGGTGTGGACGGCTCTGTATGTGCCCTGCCCTTACACCTACTACGAGCGGGTAAAGCTGGAGGTTTCCGCCTTTGGCGGCATTGTACGGAAAACGGACTTCGGCGCGGAGGTGGAGCTGGAGCTGCTGTTCCCGGAAAATCAGGCCCAGCCGTTTCTGGATGCTCTGACGGATCTGACGGCGGGAAGCGTGGAGGGAATGGAAACCGGGAAGGAATATCGGGCGTTTCCGTTGACGGCTGTGTGAAAGAGATTGCGCCTGCCGGGTTACTCAATAGTGAGATAAATTGTTGTTTATCTAAGAAACGCTGTCATTGCGAGCCAGTGCGCTTAAGTGGCGTGGCAATCCCCCGATTGAATGGTAACAGGTAACGATTACCACCAAAATCTCTAACGTTTGCCCACTTTACAGGGCAATAATCGATACGTTTTCCCTCTAACCGGGGGATTGCCACACCAGTCTGCGGACTGGTTCGCAATGACAGCAAGAACGTTCAAACAAAATTAATCTGTTTGCTGAAAAGTGCAGTGTACAACCATGTGATTTCGGGTAAGGGGGCATTCCGATGACGGTACGGGAAGAATTGGAACGTGCGGAACATGGGCGTTTGAGTCCTCTGGCGGCGTTTGCCGATCAGTCCCGGGGGCGGCTCCGGTTTGAGGAGCCCCGAGAGGAGGATGTGCGCACCTGCTACCAGCGGGATATTGACCGGATTGTCCACTCCAAGGCTTTCCGGAGGCTGATGCACAAGACCCAGGTGTTCCTCCGGCCGGAGGGGGACCACTACCGCACCCGGATGACCCACACGCTGGAGGTGTCACGGATCGCGGGGACCATTACCCGGGCCCTGGGGCTCAACGAGGATCTGGCGGAGGCCATTGCCATGGGCCATGATCTGGGGCACACCCCTTTCGGGCATGCCGGAGAAACCGCTCTGAGCGAATGCTGGGGGCAGCCTTTCCGCCACAATGAGCAGAGTCTGCGGGTGGTGGATATCCTGGAAAAGGACGGTCAGGGACTGAACCTGAGCTACGAGGTGCGTATGGGGATTCTCGGCCATACGGGGCCCAGCGTGCCGGAAACTCTGGAGGGCCAGATTGTTCGCCGCTCCGATCAGATTGCCTATGTGAATCATGATATTGACGATGCCATCCGGGCCGGCATTCTGACCAATGAGGATATTCCCAGAAGCATTTCCCGGCTGCTGGGGACGGGTCACAGTCAGCGAATCAACACCCTGGTGTGTGATCTCATCCGGACTTCCCGGGAGGCCGGGAGTATTTGCCTGACACCGGAGGTGGACAAGGCGCTGCGAGACCTTCGCGGCTTTATGTTCGAACGGGTCTACCGCAACCCAGTGGCCAAGGGGGAGGAGAGCAAGGCGCGGGCTATGCTCCAGCGGCTCTATGCCTACTACATCGAGCACCCGGAGGCGCTTCCGGAGGATTTCCAGCCACAGCTCAGCTTCGACGGCCTGGGGCGGACGGTGTGCGATTACATCGCCGGCATGACGGATAAGTACGCAGTGGACAAATATACGGAGATTTTTATTCCCTCGGGCTGGAATGTTCGGGGATGATGTGGTATAATCAAAAGTCCTGGGAGGATGATTATGAACAAACAGAGGATTCTGAAGTTTCTGCTGATTGTGCTGCCGGTCATGGCAGTGGGGCTTGCGACAACGGTGGACAGCGTGATGGTGTTTGACAGCGGTGCGGGCAGCGTTCAGTATTATTCCTATTTTTCTCTGATTCCCGGTCTTGGCATTCAGATGGTGGTGCCCCTGGCCGCGATCCTGTGCATCGTGTGCACCGTCCTTGCGGTTGCGGCGGTAGCGCTGAAGCGGGCAGGCTGTGTCATCGCCGTGAAATGGACGGCCTTTGCCGCGGCTACCGCTGCGGTGGTGCCGGTGCTCCTTCGGGGAGCAATTGTGGTGGTACCCAATGTGCTGCTGCCGATGCTGATGGTGGCGGAGTTTGTAACGGCTTTCTTTTTGAACAAATCCAAGGCTTCGGAACCGGGGGAGCGGATCGTGAAGCAGTAGCATTCCTGAGACTGCAGGATATGGACGGATATTGTTGTTTACAGCAATATCACCGTAGGGGCGGATATTACCCGCCCGCAACCTTTCATCATCGAAAGCACTCAGTTCCAACGGAAACACTCAAAAACCTTAAGCGTTCGGGCGGCTAATAGCCGCCCCTACGGTAGCAATGAAGGTGTTTGAAAACTGTAAACAACAATATAGCTGATTAGGGGGTGCAGGAGATGGCGTTTCCTCCCGCGTTTCTCGACGAGCTGACGGCTCGCAATCCAATTGAAGACGTGGTGGGGCAGTATGTCACTCTGAAGCGCTCCGGCTCCAACCTGTTCGGACTGTGCCCCTTCCACGGGGAGAAAACCGCCTCTTTTTCCGTATCACCGGATAAGGGGATTTTCTACTGCTTCGGCTGCCACAAGGGCGGCGGGGTGATCAATTTCCAGATGGAGATTGAGGGCCTGAGCTACCCGGATGCCGTCCGGACCCTGGCCAGGCGGGCGGGCATGGAGGTGCCCGATGACGAGCAGTACCAGAGCCGCTACCGCCAGCAGGAGCGGCTGTGGGCTCTGAGCAAGGAGGCGGCCCGGTTTTTCAATGCCCAGCTCTATGCCCCTCAGGGGCGGGAGGGACTGGCTTACGCCCAGAAACGGGGAATGCCCCAGTCCACCCTGACGAAATTCGGGATCGGCTTTGCCCCCGATTCCTGGGATACTCTGACGAAAGCCATGCTGGCCAAGGGCTATACCGAGGAGGAGCTGAAGGAAAGCGGTCTGGTATCCGTTTCCCAGAAGAACGGCAGAATCTATGACCGGTTCCGAAACCGGCTGATGTTTCCTATCATCGATGTCCGTGGAAACGTCATCGGCTTTGGCGGACGGGTGATGGATGACTCCACGCCCAAATACTTAAATTCTCCGGAAACCATCATTTTCAACAAGCGAAAGAACCTCTTTGCTCTGAATCTGGCCAAGAAAAGCAAGCTTGGCTACCTGATCCTGGTGGAGGGGTACATGGATGCGGTGGCCCTGCACCAGTATGGCTTCGACTGCGCCGTGGCCTCCCTGGGAACCTCCCTGACGGAGGAGCACGCCACCCTCCTCAGCCGCTACACCGAGCAGGTGGTGCTGATCTACGACGGGGACCAGGCGGGGCAGAACGCCACCCAGCGGGCCATCCCCATGCTGGAAAAAGCCGGCCTTCAGGTGAAGGTGCTGAAAATGCGGGATGCCAAGGACCCGGATGAGTACTTAAAAAAGTTCGGAGCCGACCGGTTCCGCTTGCTCTTGGAGGAATCCTCCAACCGGGTGGAGTACCAGCTGAATGCGATCCTGAAAAAATACGATCTGAGCCTGGACGAGGAGCGGGTACGCTTCATTGCCGAGGCTTCGGAGTTTATCGCGGGGCTTGGAAATGCGGTCCAGCGGGAGATTTACGGTACCCGGGCGGCGGAGGCGGCCTCCATTAGCTATGACGCTATCAAAATTGAGATCAACAAGGCGTACAAACGGCTTCAGGCCCGAGAGAAGAAAAAGCAGGAGAAAATCGACCTTTCTCCGGCAAGAAACTTACAGCCCAAGGCTCGGAGCATCCGCTATGACAATATGAAATCCGCCATGGCGGAGGAGGAGATTCTCGCCATGATCCTGCGGGAACCGGCGCTGCTGGACGGTATCGCGAATCTGCGGGAGGAGATGTTCTCCTGTCCACTGCTGGGGCGTGTGTTCGGCCAGCTGAAGCGGCGGCATGCGGAAGGTCTGGAGGTAGCCCTTTCCGTTCTGGAGGACCTGACACCGGAGGAAATGTCCCATATGGCAGGGATTCTCCAGCGGCAGCAGGGCCCGGTATCGGAACAGGCACTCATGGATTGTGTGCGCACGGTGCAGCAGGAGTATCAGTCCGGCAATGTCCGCAGCGAGGATGACCTTCTGCTGCTGCGGGATAAGATGAAGGAAAGAAAAGGAATCAAGGCATGACAGAATTACTGGATCGCGAGGAGCAGACACCCATCAGCAGCGGGGAAGAGGATGCCCGCCAGTTTCTAAGTGAAATCCGCAGATATCCGCTGCTGACTGCCGAGGAAGAGCGGCAGCTGGCACGGCGCTGTGCCCAAGGGGACGAGGATGCCATCCGGCAGATGGTGAATTCCAACCTGCGGCTGGTGGTCAGTGTCGCCAGAGAGTACGCCGGACGGGGTGTGCCGCTGATGGACCTGATTCAGGAGGGCTCCATCGGCCTGCTGGCGGCGGCCAGAAAATTTGACTATACGCTGGACTACCGGTTCTCCACCTATGCCACAAAATGGATTCGGCAGGGAGTAACCCGGTGCCTCATGAACCACGGATGCCTGATCCGGGTGCCCATGCACACCGCCGAGCGGATGCGCAAGGTCAATCAGGTTCGCAACGCCCTCCGGCAGGAAACCGGAGAGGAGCCCACCAGAGAGCAGATTGCCCAAAAAACCGGCATTCCTCAGGCAAAGGTGGAGGAGCTGCTGCAGCTTACCCCCGAAATCTGCTCGTTGGATGTGCCCACCGGGGACGGGGAGGACGGTACCCTGGGGATGCTGGTGGAGGACATCCAGGCGCCCCAGCCCCAGGAGGAGCTGGTCCGTCAGGAGCTGGTGTCCACCATGGACTCCCTGCTTTCCGCCCTCAATGAGCGCCAGCAGCGGGTGCTGCGGCTCCATTTCGGTATGGAGGACGGCCGTATCCATTCTCTGGAGGAAATCGGCCAGCTGCTGGGCATATCCAAGGAACGGGTTCGCCAGATTGAGATGCAGGCCATGGACAAGCTTCACAAAATGGGCGCCGGTGTGGGATTGGAGGACTTTTTGGAATGATGGAATTGGAGTATTCCTTTGCGCAGACCCCCTGGGAGGCATACTTGAGCACCCTGCAGGCGGGGGATACGGTTTATGCCGGAAAAATGCTGGCCCTGCTGGAGGGGGAAAGCACAGATGCTCTGGAGGATGCCTTCCGGAGTCTGGAAGAGGGGTGCATGAACCTTTCGGTGGAGGATCTGCCCCGGCCCGCCATTGCCGGAGAGTCCGGCCTGCGGCTGCGCCGGGAAGCGGAGCTGGTGAAGGCGGGATTATCGCCGGAAAAGCTGGAGGAGGGAGATCCTCTGCGGCTGTACCTGGAGGAGGTTGCTGGTCTGCCGGTTTGCGGTGACGAGCATCTGCTGGCGGAGCGCTGCGCTTCCGGGGATGACAGCGCCAGAGAGCCCCTGACCAACCTGGGGTTAAGCCGGGTGATTCAGCTTGCGGGGGCGTACACCGGCTTCGGGGTGCTGCTGATGGATCTGATTCAGGAGGGAAACCTGGGGCTGTGGGAAGCGGTGCAAAGCTATTCCGGGGGAGATTATCTGGCTCTCCGGGATCGACTGATCCGCTTCTATATGGCAAAAGTGGTGACGGTTTCTGCCTGGGACGCGGGTGTGGGCCAGAAAATCCGGCAGGCTATGGAGGATTACCGGGCGGTGGATCAGCGGCTTCTGGGAGAACTTGGAAGGAATCCTAACCTGGAGGAAATCGCCGAGCAGATGCACATGAGCCCGGAAACCACCCGGACGGTGAAGAAAATGCTCTCCGATGCCAATACGTTGGAGCGGATGGCCCGGGCGGCACAGCCGGAGGAAACCCCGGAGGAGGCAGACCAGCCGGTGGAAAATACCGCTCTGTTCCAGATGCGCCAGAGAATTCAGGAGCTTCTTTCGGTTCTGGACGAGGAGGACGGCAAGCTGCTGACCCTCCGGTTCGGACTGGAGGGGGGACTTCCCTTAAGCCCGGAGGAAACCGGAAACCGGCTGGGAATGACCCCGGAAGAGGTGCTTGCCCGGGAGGCCGCCGCTTTGGCCAGCCTGAGAAATTCGTAAATACAGGAGGAAAGCGCTATGGCGAAAATGATTTCCGTTGCCATTGACGGCCCCGCCGGAGCGGGAAAGAGTACCATTGCCCGCCGTCTTGCCCGGGAGCTGGGCTATCGGTATGTGGATACCGGGGCTATCTACCGGACGGTGGCCTATTTTATGGACCTGTGGGGGGTCAGTCCCAAGGATGTGGACGGAGTTACTCGGTACATCGATGAGCTTACCGTGGGAATTGAATACGATGAAGATGGCGTCCAGCACATGATCATGAACGGCATGGACGTGACGGAGGATATCCGTAGCCAGGATATTTCCCAGAAGGCCAGTCTGATTTCCGCCCATGCCGTGGTGCGGGAAATGCTGCTGGATATGCAACGGGAGGTTGCCCGGCGGTTCAACGTGATTATGGACGGACGGGACATCGGCACGGTGGTGCTGCCCAAGGCCACGGTGAAAATCTTCCTCACCGCTTCGGCGGAGGTCCGCGCCAAACGGCGCACCGATGAGCTGTTGGCCAAGGGGCAGAAGGCTGATTATGACACCGTGCTCAAGGAAATCCGCCAGCGGGATTACCAGGACACCCACCGGGAGATTGCTCCGCTGAAAATGGCCCGGGATTCCGTAAAGGTGGACACCTCCGACATGAATCTGGAGCAGGCGGTGGAGGCCATCCGGGATATCATCATGAAGAAGGTGGCTCCATGAGTGTGAAGGTTGCCCGGAGCGCCGGATTCTGCTTCGGGGTGAGCCGGGCGGTGGAGCTGGTGGAACAGGCAGCCCGGGAGGGGAAACACGTGGTGACCCTGGGGCCCATCATTCACAACCGGCATGTGGTGGAGAAATTCGCGCGTCTGGGAATCCGGGTGATTGAAGCGCATGAGGAAGCGGCCCCCGGGGAAACGGTGATTATCCGCTCCCACGGTGTATCCCGGGATATCTACCGCAGGCTGGAGGCACAGGGGGTGGAGGTCATCGATGCCACCTGTCCCTTTGTAAAGCGGATTCACGGCATTGTCAGCCGGGCGGAGGAGGAAGGAAGGCTTCCGGTGATTATCGGCACGCCCACCCACCCGGAGGTAGAGGGAATCGCCGGGTGGTGTGACGAATGCCGGGTGTTCCAGAATGTACAGGAGCTGGAAAACTGGGTCAAGGAAGCACGGATTCCTTCGGATTTGCCAATTTGCATGGTTTCGCAGACAACTTCCACAGAAATTTTGTGGAAATTGTGCGGTCAATTTGCAAAAAAACAGTTTACTAACTTGAAAATATTTGATACAATATGTAAAGCAACGGAGTATAGGCAAAGCGAAGCAGCGCAGTTGAGTGTAGAATCCCAGGCTATGGTCGTTGTAGGGGACCCCAAAAGCTCCAACACAGGCCGTCTCGCCATGATTTGCCGAGAACACTGCGATCGGGTTTTCCAGGTGGAGTGCGCCGCCGACCTGAACCCTGTGGACTTTCGTGGTGTCACTGATGTTGGAATCACTGCCGGTGCATCGACCCCGGCGTGGATTATAAAGGAGGTCAACAAGACGATGAGCGAAATTACCAATGTTGAGGCTGTACAGGAGGAGAACTTTGCGGAGCTTCTTGAGCAGTCCATCAAAACTTTAAATACAGGAGATAAGGTTATTGGCACCGTTACCGGTATCGGCAACACCGAAGTCCAGGTCGATCTGGGCACCAAGCATGCCGGTTACATCCCTTATGACGAAGTCAGCACCGATCCCTCTGTAAAGCCCGAGGATGTCCTGAAGGTTGGCGACGAGATCGAGGTCTTCGTGGTTCGTGTCAACGATCAGGAGGGCACCGTGCAGCTGAGCAAGAAGAAGCTGGACGGCCTGAAGGTGTGGGACGACATGGCTGCCTACGCTGAGAATAAGACCACTGTGGAAGGCACCATCACCGAAGAGAACAAGGGCGGTCTGGTTTGCAATGTGAAGGGCATCCGGGTATTCATCCCCGCTTCCCAGTCCGGCATTGCCAAGGGCGGCGACATGGCCGGCATGGTGGGCAAGACCGTGCAGCTGAAGATCACCGAGGTCAACCGGGCCCGCCGCCGTGTCATCGGCTCCATCCGCGCCGTCACCTCCGAGGCCCGCAAGGCCGCGCAGGAGAAGATCTGGGCGGAGATCGAGAACGGCAAGAAGTACCACGGCGTGGTCAAGTCCCTGACTTCCTACGGCGCCTTTGTGGACATCGGCGGCGTGGACGGCATGGTGCACGTTTCCGAGCTGAGCTGGAACCGGATCAAGACCCCCGCCGATGTGGTGAAGGTCGGCGACGAGATCGACGTTTACGTCATCTCCTTTGATCCCGAGAAGCACAAGATTTCTCTGGGCTACAAGACCGCTGAGATGAACCCCTGGAACCAGTTCATGACGAACTACCATGTGGGCGACGTGGTGGAGGCCAAGGTGGTCAAGCTGATGACCTTCGGCGCTTTTGCCGAGATTCTGCCCGGTGTGGACGGCCTGATTCACATCTCCCAGATCGCTGACCGCCGGATCGGCAAGCCCGAGGACGCCCTGTCCGAGGGTCAGGTGGTTCGGGTGAAGATCACCGATGTGGACGCCGAGAACAAGCGGATCTCCCTGTCCATCCGCGCTCTGCTGGAGGATTCCGGCGACGCCGAGTAATTAGCAAGCCAAAATACCGGGGCAGTCTGACCGCCCCGGTATTTTTTCTGAAAACATTGGGCGGCACGGAAGAGCGATAGATTGGTGTTTGTAGGTGTGCATCCCAGATTAGCTGTCATTGCGAACCAGTGCGCACACTCCTCCGCGCTAAGAGCCGCCTTCGGCGGTTGCGCTCTGGACGCGCCTGCGGGCGCAGTGGTGTGGCAATCCCCCGGTTAGAGGGAAAATGTATCGACAACTGCCCCACAGAGCGGGGAAACCTTGCGATTTTTGGTGATAATCGTTACCTGGTTCCATTCAACCGGGGGATTGCCACGACCAGTGTGCGCACTGGTCTCGCAATGACAGCAT
>CALYTB010000020.1 GCA_945486035.1 uncultured Clostridia bacterium | reverse complement strand
CAACTGTCAACTGTCAATTGTCAATTCGGCGAAGCCGCTAAACAACAATTTATCGGACTGTCGAGTCAGTCGATGTACGCTTCCCAAAGGGCCGTGGGAGGTGTTTTTATCATAAAAATGAAAAAAATGTAGAAATGGGAGGGCAGTTGTGATATAAGTATTCTTGAACTCGGCGGAACATATAGAATTCATCTTTGAATACATTGCTTTGGGAAGCTGGCCGCTTCCCTGGAGCTGTGAAATAAACAAAGCGCTAACAAGGAAAGCAGGTCGGTTACTATGAAATACACACCTCAGGAGGTCATGCAATATATTCAGGAGGAGGACGTGAAGTTCATCCGTCTGGCCTTCTGCGATGTCTGGGGGCATCCGAAGAATATTTCCATTATGCCCCATGAGTTGGAACGGGCGTTTGAATACGGAATTGCCATTGATGCCTCTGCCATTGCGGGATTCGGGGATGAGGTGCATTCCGATCTTTTCCTCCATCCGGATCCGGCTACGCTGTCGGTGCTTCCCTGGCGGCCAGAAAGCGGGCGGGTGGTCCGCATGTTCTGCACCATCACGGAACATGACGGAAAGCAGTTCCCCCATGATACCAGAAGCATTCTCAAGCGCGCGATAGAGGATGCCGCAAGGGCAGGGTATACCTTCTCCATTGGCTCTGAGCTGGAATTCTATCTGTTCTGCCTGGATGACAGCGGGGAACCGGTGAAGATTCCCTATGACAAGGCCAGCTATATGGATGTGGCCCCGGAGGATCGGTGCGAGGATGTGCGCAGGGAAATCTGCCTGACCCTGGAACGGATGGGAATTTGCCCCGAGTCCAGCCACCACGAGGAAGGGCCGGGACAGAATGAGGTCGATTTCCGGTATTCCGATGCCCTTAGCGCCGCGGATAACGCCGTGACCTTCTGCACCGTGGTGAAGACCATTGCTGCCAGAAACGGATTGTACGCGGATTTCTCTCCTAAGCCCATTGCGGATAAGCCGGGAAACGGCTTCCATATCAATTTGTCCGTAAAGGGTCCCGGGGAAAACAGGATGCAGCATATGATGGGAGGCATTCTGGCCCACGTTGCGGATATGACCCGGTTCCTGAATCCGTTGGAGCAGTCCTACAGCCGCTTAGGTGCCTTCAAAGCGCCGAAATACATCTCCTGGTCCAATAATAACCGATCCATGCTCATTCGCATTCCCGCTGCCTCCGGGGAATACCGCAGGATGGAATTGCGCTCCCCTGACTGCACGGCAAACCCCTACATTGCGTTTGCGCTGCTGATCTGGGCGGGATTGGACGGCATTCAAAGAGAAATTGTGGCCCCGGAGAATGCCAATGTCAATTTCTATACAGCCACCACGGGGGAGCTTGGAGGGGTTGAAACCCTGCCGCTGACGCTGTCTGCCGCGAGCCGGCAGGCATGCTCCAGCGCGTTTATCCACGGCCATCTTCCGGAGTCACTGATCCGCTATTTCTGCGGCTGATACTTGGTATACCATTCCGGGAAGGGGGGAGCGCTATGGTATTCGAGGAGCGTACATACAGTGTGCTTGTGGTATCGGCCGGTCAGAAGTTCCGGGATGCCATGGCTGCCATGCTCCCGTATTCGGAATACTATCCCGTGTGCTATGCGGAGAGTGTTGCCTCCGCCAGGCGGGAGCTGCTTGCCAGAAGCTTTGATTTTGTCATTGTTCAAGCGCCGCTGCCGGATGATTACGGCACCCAGTTCGCCATGGATATCTGCGCAAGGGCGGACACGGTGGTGCTGCTCCTGCTGCGGGCGGATGCCTATGGGCAGGTGAACGCGAAGGTATGTCCCCACGGTGTCTTTACATTGCAGCTTCCTGTGAACACCCAGACCCTGAAACAGGGCCTGGGGTGGATGGCGGCAGCCAGGGAGCGTCTTCGCAGGCTGGAGAAAAAAACCACCTCCATCGAGGAAAAGATGGAGGAGATTCGCCTGGTGAATCGTGCCAAATGGATTCTGATTGAACAGCTGAAGATGACGGAGGCGGAAGCCCACCGTCACATAGAAAAGCAAGCCATGGATCGGTGTGTAGCCAAGAGAGAGATTGCTCTTGGGATTATCAATACCTATACCTGAACAGTGTCAGGGCGGGTTTGGCTTCAGCGAAAAAACAACGGGAAGGCAGAATGGTATGAAGGAAATCATGCGTGTGAATGGAAGGGAATATGAAATCCGCGAGCTTTTGGGAAAAGGCAAGGGCGGATACTCCTACCTGGCCTGGGATGGAGAAAAGGAGTACGTGCTCAAGCAGATTCATCACGAGCCCTGCGATTACTACCAGTTTGGGGATAAACTGGCATCGGAGCTGCGGGATTACGAAACTCTTCGCGGCGTGGGGATTCCTATGCCGGAAATGCTGGATGTGGATCATGAACACGAAAGAATTCTGAAGGAATACATCCGGGGAGATACGGTTTCCCGGATGGTGCTGGAGGACCGTCTGCCGGAGGCCTGTTTGGATCAGGTGCGTGCCATGTGCGAAAAGCTTTATCCTGCCGGAATCAACATCGACTATTTTCCAACGAATTTTGTCCTGCAGGATGGAATATTGTATTACATAGATTATGAATGCAACCGGTACAGTCAGGAATGGGATTTTGAGCACTGGGGGATTCAGTATTGGTCGAAAACCCCGACTTTCCTGGAATATGCCCGGGAGCATGGAATGTAGAAGAAAGAAAGCCCACCGCGAATGCGGTGGGCTGAAATCATTTCGTGGGCTTGAAGCTGTCCTTCAGGCTGACGGAGCGGTTGAAAACCAGATGATCGGGGGTGCAGTCTTTGCTGTCGGGGCAGAAGTAGCCAAGGCGCATGAACTGATAGGAGGCGGGGGCTTTGGCATCCCGGAGGGCGGCCTCCACCTTGCAGCCGGTGAGAACTTCCAGGGAATGGGGGTTCAGGCAGCTGAGGAAATCCTTGCCGGAGGCATCGGGATCGGGATCGTCAAAGAGATTTTCGTACTGCCGGACCTCCGCGTCGCAGCAGTTCGCCGCATCCACCCAATGAATGGTAGCACCCTTGACCTTCCGACCGTCGGCGGGATCACCGCCCCGGGATTCGGGATCATAGGTGGCCAGCACCTCGGTGACATTGCCGTTTTCATCGGTCACGCATCCGGTGCACTGAATCAGATAAGCACCCTTCAGGCGGCACTCCGGTCCGTTGGGGTAGAGACGCTTGTACTTGGGGATTGGCTGGGCCAGGAAGTCATCTGCCTCGATCCACAGATTCCGGGAGAAGCTGACCTCCCGGGTGCCATCCTCAGGATGGTTGGGGTTATTTTCTACGGTGACAAGCTCCGACTTGCCTTCGGGGTAGTTGGTGATGGTGAGCTTCACGGGCTTCAACACCGCCATGACCCGCTGGGCGGTTTCATTCAGGTCCTCCCGCAGACAGAATTCCAGGAAAGCGTAGGGGATGGTGTTGGGGGACTTGGCAACGCCTACCCGTTCGCAGAAGTTGCGGATGGAGGCGGGGGTATAGCCCCGGCGGCGCAGACCGCAGAGAGTGGGCATTCTCGGATCGTCCCAGCCGGAGACGTAGCCATTCTCTACCAGGGCACGGAGCTTCCGTTTGCTCAGCACGGTGTGGTCGATGCCCAGACGGGCAAACTCAATCTGGCGGGGATGGTGGGGGACGGAAACATTTTCCACGACCCAGTTATACAGGGGGCGGTGGTTCTCAAACTCCAGAGAGCACAAAGAGTGGGTAATCCCTTCCAGCGCATCCTGGATCGGGTGGGCAAAGTCGTACATGGGGTAGATACACCACTTGTCACCCTGGCGGTGGTGATGCATATGGCGGATCCGGTAGATGACCGGGTCGCGCATATTGAAGTTGCCGGAGGCCAGGTCAATCTTTGCCCGGAGGGTATAGCGGTTGTCCTCAAACTCGCCTTCCCGCATCCGGCGGAACAGGTCCAGGCTCTCCTCGATGGGCCGATCCCGGTAAGGAGAGATGGCGGGAGTATTCAGGTCTCCACGGTACTCCTTGAACTGCTCGGGGGTCAGCTCACAGACATAGGCAAGCCCCTTGTGAATCAGCTCAACGGCATACTCGTAGTCCTTCTCAAAATAGTCGGAGCCATAGTAGAACCGGTCGCCCCAGTCGAAGCCCAGCCAATGAATGTCCTCCTTGATGGCCTCCACAAACTCCACATCTTCCTTGGTGGGATTGGTATCATCCATCCGGAGGTTACACATGCCGCCGTACTTCTCCGCGGTGCCGAAGTCGATGATCAGGGCCTTGCAGTGTCCGATGTGCAGATATCCGTTGGGTTCCGGCGGAAACCGGGTATGAACCGTCTGACCGGCATAGCGGCCACCCTCGGCGATATCCTCATCAATAAACGCGTGAATAAAATTCTTGCTTTCGGTGATCTCAGCCATAGATTCCATCTCCTCTTGATTTCAGGTTTCCAATAATATGCCATTATATCCCATAGCTTCAGGTTTTTCAACCGAAATTCCAGCCAGAATCGTTTTTTTCGAAGAAGGGATATGTGTAGAAAGTGTACAGAAACCGAAAAACATGAAATATCGGAAAACAAATTAAGAATTCTTAAATTTAGTGGTTGTCAATTCGGCTGAATTATATTAAAATAGGAAAGGATATGAAAAGCAAAAAGGAGTGACTAACTTGCCTGAGGTGAAATACAAGCGTGTTCTCCTGAAGGTCAGCGGAGAAGCCCTGGCCGGGGAAGCGCGCAGAGGATTGGATTTTACCATTGTCAACGCGCTTTGTGATTCCATCAAGGAATGTGTACAGCTGGGTGTTCAGATTGGTTTGGTGATTGGAGCCGGCAATTTCTGGCGGGGCGTGAAGGATGGCGCCGATAAGATGCAGCGTTCCCACGCGGATGCCATGGGCATGCTGGGTACGGTGATGAACGCCATTGCCGTGGCGGATGCGCTGGAAAAGCATGGACTGGACGCCAGGGTGCTCAGCGCCGTAGAAATGAACAAGTTCGCGGAATACTTTACCAGAGACACCGCGGAGCGTTATCTGAACGAGGGGAAGGTGGTTCTCTTCGCCGCCGGAACCGGCAATCCCTATTTTTCAACGGATACGGGTGCGGTGCTTCGTGGCGTGGAAATTGAGGCGGATGCCATCCTGATGGCAAAGAATGTGGATGCCATCTACTCCGCCGACCCTGCCAAAGATCCCAACGCGGTTCGGTATACAACCCTTACATATTCGGAGGCTCTGGCAAAGAATCTGAAGGCAACCGATATTACCGCCATGGCGCTGGCGATGGATAACGACATGACCATGGTTTGCTTTGGCCTGGATGAGGAAAACAGCATTGTCCGTGTGGTTCGCGGCGAGCAGATCGGCACCACCGTAAAAAACAAATTCTGAGGAGGAACGTGTAATGAACGTGGATTTTAAGGATTACAGCCGGAGAATGGACAGAACCCTGGATCATCTGGGAGAGGAATTCGATGCCGTTCGGGCCGGACGGGCCAACGCCAAGGTTCTGGATCGGATTTGCGTGCAATACTATGGAAGTGAGACACCCCTGAATGGAGTTGCTACCATCTCCTCCCCGGATGCCCGGACCCTGGTGATTCAGCCCTGGGATACGAAGCTCCTGAAGGATATCCAGAAGGCCATTCTGACTTCCGACCTTGGCATCAATCCCCAGAATGACGGTCGGGTAATTCGCCTCGTGTTCCCCCAGCTGACCGAGGAGCGGCGTCGGGATCTTGCCAAACAGGTTAGGAAGTACGCCGAGGAGGCCAAGGTTGCCATGCGCAATATCCGCCGGGACGGAATGGACTATGTGAAGAAGCTGAAGAAAAACTCCGAAATTACAGAGGATGACCAGAAAAAGGCGGAAAAAGATCTGCAGGATATGCTGGATAAGTATATCAAGAAGGTCGATGCAGCCCTGGCAGCCAAGGAAAAGGAACTGATGGCAATTTGATGCCATTTCCCGCAAGGCAATTTTGCTGACCATTGGGGGCGTGGGACGCCCCCAATGGCCTGTTTGTTATCCATAGAAAGAGGGTGCTCCTTTGGCGTTTATCGATTCGAATGTTCTGCCGCCGCCCAGGCATATTGCCATCATTATGGATGGGAACGGGCGCTGGGCCAAAAAAAGAGGTCTTCCCAGAACCGCAGGGCACGCCGCCGGGGCGGAGAGCTTCCGGCGGATCGCGAATTACTGCAGAACCCTGGGTGTGGAGTATCTGACGGTTTACGCGTTCTCTACGGAAAACTGGAGAAGATCCCAGGAGGAAGTGGCGGGCATTATGAAGCTGCTGCACCGCTATCTTCTGGAAGCGCTGGCGGATATGGAGAAGAACCGGGTTCGGTTCCGTTTTTTCGGGGACCTGAGCCGCCTGTCGCCGGAGCTGCGCCAGCTGTGTCTGGATGCCGAAAGCAGATCAGAGGAATATGATGTTCAGGTGAATTTTTGCCTGAATTACGGGGGAAGGGACGAAATTGTCCGGGCTGCCAAAGCTTTCAGTCAGGATGTGGCGGACGGAAAACGCAGGCCCGGGGAGCTGTCTGAGGCCCTCTTTTCGCAGTACCTGTATTCCGCGGATGTTCCGGACCCAGAGTTGATTATCCGGCCTTCCGGGGAGAAGCGTACCAGCAATTTCCTGCTGTGGCAGTCGGCATACTCCGAGTATGTATTTATGAATGTGCTGTGGCCTGATTTCACGCCGAAGGATCTGGATCAGGCTATCGAAGAATATCACCGGCGCAACCGCCGCTTTGGAGGGACATAAATAGAATGAAAACGCGCATTATCGCGGCGGCCGTGCTGGTCCCCATTTTGCTGCTGCTGGTGCTGGTGGCACCGGAAATTGTCGCGGCAATTGTATTCTCCCTGCTGTTGGCAATCGCAGCCTATGAGCTGCTGTACAGAACCCGGCTGGTACGCCACACCAGGCTGGTGATTTATTGCAGCGTGATGGCGGCTGCAATTGGCATGTGGAGCTACTTTGGGGCGGTGCATGCCTATGCTATGATCGGATTGATGGCATTCAGTATGCTCATGTTCTCCGAGATGATGGCAAACCATGTGAAAATCCGGTTTGAGATGATTTCCATGTGCTATGTGGCAGGTGTGGTGGTTCCCTACCTGCTCAGCGCCCTGATCCGGATTCTGGTGATGCACAACGGCAGGGAAGTGATTATGATTCCCTTTGTGGTGGCGTTCCTCTCGGATGCCGGTGCGTACTTCGCCGGACTGAAATTCGGCAAACACAAGCTGGCCCCGGTGGTAAGCCCGAATAAGACGATGGAGGGTGTTGCCGGCGGCGTAGTGTGTGCCATGCTTGGCATGGTCATCTATGGGGTGATTATGCAGTTTGCTCTGAAATACCGGGTAAACTATGGTCTGGCACTGCTTTACGGGCTGGCAGGTTCCGGTGTGGGAGTGTTCGGCGATCTGTGTTTCTCCATTATCAAGCGTCAGACAGGAATTAAGGATTACGGAAATCTGATTCCGGGACATGGCGGCATACTGGATCGGTTCGACTCCATGATGATGGTGGCTCCCCTGATGGAGTCGCTTCTGATTTTGCTGCCCATGGCGGAGGAAATATGGTAAAATGCGTCAGTATTCTGGGCTCCACCGGCTCCATCGGCCGGCAAAGCCTGGATGTTATCAAGGAGCTTCCCCAGGTGCGCGTAGCCGCGCTTACAGCTGGAACCGGTGTGGAACGGATGGCCGAGCAGTGCAGACAGTTTCTGCCGAAGCTTGCCGTTATGGCAACCCAGGAGGCTGCAGACCGGCTTTCGGAGCAAATCCGGGACCTTCCCGTGCGCATCGGCTGGGGAGAAGAGGGCCTGATTGAGGCGGCAACCCTTCCCGAAGCGGACTGCGTGATTACCGCTGTTGTGGGAATGGTTGGATTGAAGCCCACATTGGCCGCAATCCGCGCGAAAAAGAGAATCGGTCTTGCCAATAAGGAAACTCTGGTCTGTGCCGGGGAAATCGTTATGGAGGAAGCCCGACGCTTCGGAGCGGAGATTATTCCGGTGGACTCGGAGCATTCTGCGATTTACCAGTGCCTGATGGGCCGCGGAAACACCAGACAGGTGAAACGGCTGATTCTGACCTGTTCCGGGGGACCGTTCTTCGGAAGAACCCGGGATCAGCTGCGCTCGGTGACCAAGGCCGATGCACTGAAACACCCAAACTGGAAAATGGGACCAAAAATCACCATAGACTGCGCCACGCTGATGAACAAGGGCCTCGAGGTGATCGAGGCTATGCGGCTGTACTCGATGCCCCTGGAACAGGTGGATGTGGTAATTCACCGGCAGAGCATTGTGCACAGCATGGTGGAATTCACGGACGGCGCCGTGATGGCCCAGATGGGTACGCCGGATATGCGGCTTCCCATTCAGCTGGCGCTGACCTTCCCGGAAAGAATGGCATGTCCCGTGGATGCGCTGGACCTTACGGCATGTCCTCCGCTGACCTTCTCAAAGCCTGACGAGGAGGTGTTTCCCTGCCTGCATCTGGCAAGAGCCTGCGCATCGGCAGGGGGTACCGCTTGCCCTGCCATGAACGGCGCCAATGAGGAGGCGGTTGCCCGCTTCCTCCGGGATGAGATCGGATTCTATGATATTTACCGTTTGGTTTCCCGGGCGGTTGAAAAGGTTCCCTTTGTAAAAGAGCCTGATTTGGAACAGATTCTTTCTGCTGACCGGGCTGCCCGGCTCGCGGTAAATCAATTGTAATCGAGGAAAACTATGAGCATTCTTTTTGCGATTCTGCTGTTCAGCCTGCTGATCTTTCTGCATGAGCTGGGCCATTTCACCATGGCGAAGCTCTCCGGTGTCCGTGTGAATGAGTTTGCGGTCTTTATGGGGCCAGCTATTTGGAAAAAGCAGAAAGGGGAGACCCTTTACTCCATCCGCTGTATTCCCATTGGCGGATACTGCGCTATGGAGGGCGAGGACGGCGGAAGTGACGACCCCCGTTCCTTCGACACAGCTGCCTGGTGGAAGCGGTTTGTCATTCTCGTGGCGGGTTCCGCTATGAATTTCCTGACGGGATTGATTCTGCTGGGCGTGCTTTTCGCCGGATTCAAACAGTTCATTATGCCGGTGGTCACACAGATTGAACCCGGCTGCACCATTGCCGGAGAACACGGCATCCGGGAGGGAGACAGAATTCTGGAGGTGGACGGAGAAAAGATCTACGTCTATTCCGATTTCCAGATGATTCTGGACTTAAACAGCGGAGAAAATCACGACCTGGTCCTGCTGCGGGACGGTGAGCGCCTGGAGCTAAAGGATTTTCCCATGGCTAAGGCGGAGTTTTTGAACGAGGACGGAAGCAAGAGCCTCCGGTTTGGCTTCAGCTTTTCCCCGGTGGAGGCAACCTTCCCGGAAACGATGAAATATGTGTGGAATACGGCCATTGATAACGTGAGAATAGTCAGGCTGAGCCTGCAGATGCTCTTTTCCGGTCAGGCCGGTATCCGGGATGTTGGCGGGCCGGTGATGATTGTGCAGAAGATGTCCCAGGTTGCGGAGGCTGCCCCCAGCGCCTATTTCGCGTTTCTGGATCTGATAAACTTCGGCGCTTTTATCGCAATCAATCTTGCCGTCATGAATCTGCTTCCGATCCCAGCGCTGGACGGGGGCAGAGTTGTGTGTCTGCTGATTACCACTGCCGTGGAAGCGGTTACCCACAAGAAGATCAATCCGAAATTTGAAGCGTATCTTCACGCGGGTGGTATGATTCTTTTGCTGGCGTTGATGGGACTGATTATGTTTAAGGATATTTTTGTTCTGATCAAGGGGTGAGCGTTTTGACGAGACAGATAATGGTGGGCGATATTCCCATCGGCGGAGGCGCTCCGGTGGTGATTCAGTCCATGCTGAATACAAAAACCACGGATGTGGAGGGCTCCCTGGGGCAGTTGAGATCCCTGGCGGCAGCAGGATGCCAGATAGCCAGGCTGGCGGTGCCCAATATGGAGGCCGTAAGGGGGTTTGCCGAGATCTGCGGGGAAAGTCCGCTTCCCCTTGTGGCGGATATTCACTTTGATTACAAGCTTGCCATTGCGGCCGCGGAAGCCGGAGCCTCTAAAATTCGGATTAATCCCGGTAACATTGGCGGTGAGGACCGGGTCAAAGCCGTGGTGGAGGTCTGCAAGGAAAAGCATATCCCTATCCGCATCGGTGTCAACGGCGGCAGCCTTGACAAGCGCCTTCTGGAAAAGTACGGCCATCCCACCGCGGAGGCGCTGGTGGAGAGCGCCTTTGAGCACCTGGAGCTTTTGGAAAAGCAGGGGTTTTACGATACCTGTGTTTCCATGAAGTCCTCCCGCGTACCTACTATGGTAAAGGCTGCCAGGCTGTTCCGGGAACGGTGTGATTACCCGCTTCATATCGGGGTAACGGAAACAGGGCCTGTCCGGCAGGGGCTTATCAAATCCGCTATGGGGATCGGCGCGCTGCTTCTGGACGGAGTCGGCGACACCATCCGGGTGAGTCTCACCGATGATCCGGTGGAGGAGGTTTACGCCGCCAAGGATATTCTGAAAGCTGCCGGGCTCCGCAAGGAAGGCGTGAACATCATTTCCTGCCCCACCTGCGGAAGAACCCGGATTGATCTGATCGGGCTTGTCAATCAGGTGGATCAGGCCCTGAAGGATTGCCCGAAGCCGATTACCGTGGCTGTGATGGGTTGCGTCGTCAATGGACCCGGGGAAGCCCGGGAAGCTGACATCGGCATCGCCGGCGGCGACGGTTGGGGAATGATTTTTGAAAAGGGAGAACAGGTGCAGAGGCTTCCCTACGACGAGCTGCTGCCTGCGCTCCTGCGCAGAATTGAGAAGCTTTGACTGCTTATGGACGATACAGTATACTTACTGAATATGTTTCCTGACTATGTGCCGCCTGAGGAGCTGCAAAGGGCCCTTTCTCAGGCGGCCATTGTCGCGGCCGATATTGACCCGGAAACAAGGGGTGTCTTCGTGGCGGTGCATTCGGATACCTATATCCCTCAGCGCTTTTTTGACACGGCTGGAAGTGACATTTCCAAGCTCTATGGATTGAAAAAATTGGAGATTGCCGCTACTTTCCCGGAATCCCAGCTGCATTGTATGGAACCGGAGGAGCTGATGTGGCTCTTTGTCGGCAGGGATTCCATGACCCGGGGTACGTTGGCGGGCGCGAAATGGATATGGGAAGGAACGGAGCTTCACATCCAGCTGCGCGCCAACGGGAAGAAAGCACTGGAGGAGCTGGTACCCCAGGTTCAGACGGTACTGAGGGAGAGATTTGCCTGCCCTGTTACGATTCTGGTTCACGCTGGGGAGGATTTGTCCGGGCAGGCGCTGTTTGATGCCATGGAGTCTATGCGCGGCTCCATGCTGGAATCCCTTCCCACGGTTGCCCCGCATCAGGAACAAAAGGAGAAACCTCAGACGGCAGCCGGTGACACCTTCTACGGAAAACCCTTTAAAGGAACCCCTGTTCCCATGCGGGATCTGAATATGGATATGGGAACCATTATCGTTGAGGGCCGGGTCTTCGCGGTGGATCATAAGGAACTCAAAAAGCGGAATGCCTGGGTTGTGAAGTTTGATATCACCGACAATACCAATTCCATACGGGTCACCAAATTCATGGAAGCCGGGGAAGCAAAGCCTATTCTTGATAATGTGAATGTGGGTAGTGTGCTTCGGATTCAGGGAAAGCTGATTGAGGATCGTTTTGAGAATGAGATGGTGCTCAAGCCCTATGCCATGTGCCCCGGTTCCATGCCGAAACGGAAAGATACGGCGCCGGGAGAAAAACGGGTAGAGCTCCACCTACATACCACAATGAGCAACATGGATGCCCTGACGTCGACGGCTGACGCGGTGAAGCAGGCGGCGGCCTGGGGTCACAGGGCCATTGCCATCACCGATCACGGTGTGGCCCAGTCCTTCCCGGATGCCATGAAAGCTGCCTCCAAAGCGAAGGTGGCCGGCACCAACGAGAATATCAAGATTCTCTATGGCTGTGAAGGATATTATGTTAACGATGTGGATGACCGGATTGTTGTCCATGGCAGTCAGGAGATGGACTTTGACCAGGAGTATGCGGCCTTTGACCTGGAAACCACCGGCCTCAGCTCCAGAACGGACCGGATTATTGAAATCGGTGCTGTGATTCTGAAAAACGGTCAGGAGATTGACCGGTTCCAGACCTTTGTAGACCCTGAGCGGAAGCTGGACCGCAAGATTGTGGAGCTGACCGGGATTACGGATGAAATGCTGGTGGGCGCTCCCAGCATTCAGGAGGTGCTCCCAAAATTCCTGGAATTTGTGGGAGATCGGGTGCTGGTTGCCCACAATTCGGACTTTGATACCGGTTTTATCCGGGCAGAGTGTCAGCGCCAGGGACTGCCCTATGGCTATACGGCGGCGGATACCCTGATTCTCTCCCAAAATCTGCTGCCTCAGCTGAACAAATTCAAGCTGGATATTGTATCCAATGCCCTGAGCCTTCCGGAGTTTAACCACCACCGGGCGGCGGATGATGCCATGACCTGTGGCCTGATAATGCACCGGCTGATGAAAAAGCTGGAGGAGGAGCACGACATCCATACCCTTCAGGAGATTAATCCCGCGATGGTGCACCTGCGCTCCAAGGGCAGGATTGCGGACCGGCATGCAAGGCACATTATTCTCTTTGCCAAGAACCAGGTGGGACTGCGCAACCTGTACCATCTGATCTCGGATGCCAATCTGAAATACTTCAAGCGTGTTCCCCGAATCCCGAAGTCAGAGTTGCTGGAGCTGCGGGAGGGCCTGTTGATCGGTTCCGCCTGTGAGGCGGGAGAGCTGTTCCAGGCGATCCTGGACCGAAAAAGCGAGGATGAGCTGAAACGGATTGCTTCTTTCTATGATTTCCTGGAAATCCAGCCCCTGGCGAACAACCGGTTTATGCTGGCAAAGGGGATTGCGGCGGACGAGGAGGAACTTCGAAGCTTCAACCGTACGGTGGTACGTTTGGGCGAGGAGCTTGGGAAACCTGTGGTTGCCACCGGCGATGTCCATTTCCTGAATCCCGAGGATGAAGTTTTTCGGCACATTCTGCTGGCGACCAAGGGCTTTGAGGACGCGGACAAGGATAACCCCTTGTATTTCAGAACCACGGACGAGATGCTTCAGGAATTCAGCTACCTCGGAGAGAAAAAGGCCCGGGAGGTGGTTGTCACAAATCCCAACAGAATCGCGGATATGTGCGAGACCCTGCGGCCGGTTCCTCATAATCTGTTCGCGCCGAAGATTGAGAACTCCGTGGAGGATCTCAAATCCCTTGTGTATGGAAAGTTCCGCAGGCTCTATGGAGACAACCCTCCGGAGCTGTTTTCCAAGCGTGTGGAAACGGAGCTGCACGATATCATTTCCTGCCACTATGATGTGATTTACATGTCCGCCCAGAAACTGGTTCAAAACTCCCTGGAGCATGGCTATCTGGTGGGCTCCCGTGGTTCCGTGGGTTCCTCTATTGTAGCCTATATGTCCGGAATCACCGAGGTAAATTCCTTCCCGCCCCATTACCGCTGCCCCAATCCGGCGTGCAAGCATACGGTGTTGGATGTGCCGAAGGGCTTTAACTGCGGAGCGGATCTTCCGGATGCGGTATGCCCGAAATGCGGAAGCAATATGGAAAAGGATGGATTCAACATCCCCTTCGAAACCTTCCTGGGCTTCGGCGGTGACAAGGTGCCGGATATCGACCTGAACTTCTCCGGAGAATATCAGGCGAAGGCACATGCGTACTGTATTGAAATGTTCGGAAAATCCCATGTGTTCCGGGCGGGCACCATTGGCACCGTGGCGGAAAAAACGGCTTTCGGATATGTGAAAAAATACCTTTCCGAGCGGTCAAAGACTGCCAACCGGGCGGAGGAAGCCCGGCTGGCGGCAGGGTGCGTGGGTGTCCGGCGTACCACGGGACAGCATCCGGGCGGTCTGGTCGTGATTCCCCAGGAAAATGAGATCTGGGACTTCTGTCCGGTGCAGCATCCGGCGGATGACCCCAACGCGGATCAGATTACCACCCATTTTGAATACCATTCCATGGAGGAAAACCTCCTGAAGCTGGATATGCTGGGCCATGATGATCCTACCATGATCCGCATGATGGAGGATATGACCGGTGTGGATGCCAAAAAGATTCCTCTGGATGACAAGGACACCATGTCCATCTTTACATCCTCCAAGGTACTGGGTTATGAGGACGATCCCATCCTGGGCCCCACCGGCGCTGTGGCCATCCCGGAATTCAATACCAGGTTTACCCGTGGAATGCTGATGGACACCATGCCAACCAAATTTGATACCTTGCTGCGGCTTTCCGGCTTCTCTCATGGTACGGATGTGTGGCTGGGCAACGCACGGGATCTGATTACGTCCAAGACAGCCACGGTTGACCAGGCCATCGGCTGCCGGGACGATATCATGCTGTACCTGATCTCCTGCGGAATGCCGGAGAAACGGTCTTTTAAGATCATGGAGGCTGTCCGAAAGGGAAGAGGTCTTCCGGACGGGGCCGAGGAGGAAATGATTGCTGCCGGAGTTCCCGACTGGTATATTGGCTCCTGCAAAAAGATCAAGTATCTGTTCCCCAAGGCCCATGCGGTGGCCTATGTTATGATGGCATTCCGGATCGCATGGTTTAAGGTGCACCATCCTCTGGCCTTCTACGCCGCGTATTTCTACCGGCGCAGCCAGAAGGGCGGTTTTGATGCGGTGCTGATGACCCACGGCTTGGAGAATGTGAAGGCCAATATTGAGGCCATCGACGGAAACGAAAATGCCACGGATAAGGATGAGGATCTGCTGACCACGTTGGAAGTGGCTTACGAGTACTATATCCGGGGATTTGAATTCCTTCCAATTGATATTTACCGGAGCCATGCAACCAAGTTCCTGATTGTGGACGGGAAGCTGCTGCCGCCCTTTGTGGCGATCTCAGGCTTGGGAGAGAATGCTGCCATCAGTTTGATGGAAGGAAGGGAAGGAAAGCACTTCCTGTCCATCGAAGAAGTGGCTGCCGCGTGCCCCAAGGTTTCCAAAACCCATATTCAGATGCTGAAAGAGGCGGGGGCTTTCGGGGACCTTCCGGAAACCAGCCAGATCAGCCTGTTCTGAAAGACTGCCCCAGTGGAATCGGAATTCCGCTCCACTGGGGGCAAGGTATCTTTTTATTGCAAAAATACAGGGTATATGGTAGTATATTTTTAGTATTTTCCACAAGGAGGAAGTTGCAATGCAGGATATTGGTATGCAGTTTCATATTCATTGCGTGAAGGGTGATGTGGGACGCTATGTGTTTCTGCCCGGTGATCCGGGGCGGTGCGCGTCCATTGCTTCTTATTTTGACAGCCCTGTCCATGTCGGGATGAATCGGGAATACAATATCTACACCGGAACGCTGCTGGGAGAAAGGGTTTCCGTCTGCTCCACCGGAATCGGAGGACCTTCCGCGTCTATTGCAATGGAGGAGCTGGCAGCCATTGGTGCGGACACCTTTATCCGGGTGGGCACCTGCGGCGGAATCGATATGGATGTAATGCCCGGGGATGTGGTTGTGGCTACCGGTGCGGTGCGTTTTGAGCATACCTCGCTGGAGTATGCGCCCATTGAATTCCCGGCGGTTCCTGATTTTGGGGTCACCGCTGCCCTGAAAGCCGCTTCGGAGGAACTGGGGTATCGTACCCACACCGGCGTGGTGCAGTGCAAGGATTCTTTCTATGGACAGCACAGCCCGGAGAAGTCCCCTGTATCCTATGAACTGCTTCAGAAATGGGAGAGCTGGAAACGGCTGGGGGTCAAGGCCAGCGAGATGGAGTCTGCCGCTCTGTTTGTAGTCGCCGCAGCCCTGGGAGTACGGTGCGGAAGCTGCTTCCACGCCGTGTGGAATCAGGAACGGGAAAAAGCGGGTTTGACCATGCCCATGACCGAAGACACCTCCGGTGCGATTCGAGTGGGCATCGAGGCGATGAAGCGGCTCATTGCTTCCGACAGAAAACAGGTGCTTGCTTAAAAGAAAAACTGATTTTGTGTGGGTGTTATTCACCGCAATTGCAATGTATAGAATAACGCCTCCCGTCCGAATGAAATCGGGCGGGAGGCGCGGCTTCTTTTTTACTCCTTTTCCAGGTACTGGACGAACCCGAGGGTCAAATAATCCAGGCAGACATGCTTGTCAGGGGTTTTTCCCATGGTGACCCGGTGACAGTGTACTTCCCAAACAGGAGAACCCTCCAGCGTGGTTTTTTGGATCTGGAACACATGATTCCAGCTGCGTCCTTCCATATACTGCTCGTCCCGAAGGAAGCTGATGAGTTCCAGACGGCGGAAATGGAAGGTTGGGAAGGCGTTCTGAATGCACGCTTCGAAAAGTACCTGTCCATCCCGGACACTTCCCAGCTCAAATGTGCTACGAATAATCTCTTCGTAATCTTCCACAGTAATCCCTCCTTATAATTTTGAGTATACTTTATCCAGAAACCTCTGTGCGGTGACAATGACACGCTTATGGGTGGCGTTTCCGATGATCCCGGCTTCGTCATAGGCGGTTATGGAGAAGGTAACGGTGTTTCCGTCTACGCAGGTAATCTCTGCCTCTGCGCGCACTTCCATACCAACAGGCGTTGCGCTGGTATGTTCCAAACACAGGGAAACACCGACGGAAGTGTGCGTGCTGTCCAATGCGGGCAAGATGGCTTCACAGGCCGCACCTTCCATAAGAGCTGCCATACAGGGGGTGGCGAAAACAAGCAGATCACCGGAACCGACTTCTTTTGCGGTATCCTCGCGCTCCACAAGGGAGAAAGCTTCGCCCTTCATTCCAACGGTTATTTCCATAGGGTATCACAACCTTTCTATGGATACTATAGCGCATTGTTGAGACCGTGTCAACGTCAAAGACAAGCCCCGATGGAAAACAGTTGCTTTTTTGTCTGCGCTTTTCTATAATGAATCCAATCGGTAGTCAAAGGAGAAGGAACATGAACAAGGATAAAAGAACCGGTGCGGGGGGCATTGCACTGGGAGGTTTGCTTGCTGCCATGGCGGTGGTGGTCATGGGCTTGGGGGGGCTGATTCCTGTGGCGACCTATGTCTGCCCGATTATCTGCACCATGTTCCTGGCAGTTTTTCGAAAGCTTTGCGGAAACCGGCTCGCGTGGGCATGGTATGGAGTTGTAGCAATTTTGAGCGTGTTGTTTTCGCCGGATAAAGAAGCGGCTGCGGTATATGTTTTCTTGGGGTATTACCCCATCCTGAAACCTGTTTTTGACACGCTTCCGCTGCGGTGGCTGTGGAAAGCTCTGTTTTTCAACGGAAGTATTCTAATCGTATACTGGCTTCTTCTGTATTTGATGGGAATGACCCAGCTTTCAGAGGACTTCCGGGAATTGGGAATCGCGGGATTGGTTCTCATGATGATTTTGGGGAATTTCACCTTTTTCCTGCTGGATCGGTTATTAGATGGGAGGTTTCATCGGTAATCATGGAACAAACAGAAAAGAATTGGTATCTATATATCCTCCTGTGCGCAGATGATACCCTGTATACGGGAATCACAACGAATGTGGAGAAACGATTCGAGGCCCACTGCGCGGGAAAAGGGGCCAAGTATACCCGGGGTAGAGCTCCCCTGAAACTGGTTTATCAGGAGGTGTGCGGAAGTCACGGCGATGCGCTGAGAAGGGAACTCCAGGTAAAGGGCTGGAACAGAGAGAAAAAGCAAAAACTCGTCCGGGGAGAAAAAAATCACTTGACAAACAGGGAGAAATGAACTATCATACGGAAGTTAGCGAAGGCTAACTAAAAAGAGAGATGCAAGCGGGAGGTGCGTGGAATGAAAACACTGAAGGAACTGAAAATCGGTCAGACCGCCCATGTGAGGAAGGTGCATGGGGAAGGGGCTGTCCGCAGAAGAATCATGGACATGGGAATTACAAAAAATGTGGAAGTCTTTGTGCGGAAGATGGCGCCTTTGGGAGATCCCATTGAGATTAATGTCCGGGGATATGAATTGACCTTGAGAAAAGCGGACGCTGAGATGATTGAGATTTTCGAGTGACGAGGCAGCGGTATAGTCACTTGATATTTTTTAAGGAATGGTTAGCATATGCTAATCAGAAACGGAGGACGAAAATGGAATCAATCAAAATCGCTCTGGCGGGAAATCCAAACTGCGGAAAGACAACGCTGTTCAATGCGCTGACAGGGGCCAATCAATATGTGGGAAACTGGCCCGGTGTTACGGTTGAAAAGAAGGAAGGCACCTTGAAAGGGAATGGGCATGTGATTCTCCAGGATTTGCCGGGAATCTATTCCCTGTCGCCATACTCCCCGGAGGAAGTGGTAACGCGTACATATCTGGTTCAGGAGCATCCTGATGCAATTCTGAATATCATCGACGGAACCAACATCGAACGAAACCTCTACCTGACAACGCAGCTGCTGGAATTGGGCTATCCTGTTGTGGTGGCAGTGAATATGATTGACCTGGTTCGCAAGAACGGGGACAATATTGACCTGGTGAAGCTTGGGAAAGCTTTGGGCTGCGACGTGGTCGAGATCAGCGCGCTGAAGGGAGAAGGGGCCCAGGAGGCTGCTCAAAGAGCGGTGGAGTTGGCAAAAACCGGGAAGCGGGTTACCCTTCCGCATGTTTACTCCGGCAGCGTGGAACATGCCCTTGCCCATATCGAGGAGTCAATCGAGGAAAAAGTGGACAGTGGATGCCTGCGGTGGTACGCCATCAAGCTGTTTGAACGGGACAAAATGGTCCAGCAGGAGTTGGGAATCACGCCTGAACTGCTTTCCCATCTGGAGGAACATATCGTGGAGTGTGAAACGGAGCTGGATGATGATGCGGAAAGCATCATTGCGGATCAGCGCTATACCTATATCGGACAGGTGGTGAACCGGTCTGTGAGAAGGACAGCCCCATCCCATGGATTGACACGCTCGGACCGGATTGATAAAATCGTTACCCATCGGGTTTTCGCGCTCCCGATTTTCGCAGCTGTTATGTTCCTGATGTACTCCATTGCAATGGGAAGCTTCCCGTTTTCTGTGGGAACAATCTGTACAGATTGGGCCAACGATGTATTCTTCGGACAGTGGATACCCAATTTTTTGGATACGGTGCTCACAGGACTGGGGGTCAGCGGATGGCTCTACGGACTGATTATGGACGGAATTGTGGCAGGCGTAGGAGCTGTATTGGGATTTGTTCCGCAGATTTTAGTGCTGAGTTTCCTTTTGAGCATCCTGGAAGATGTGGGCTACATGTCACGGGTCGCGTTTATCATGGATCGCATTCTGCGCCGGTTTGGACTTTCCGGGAAAAGCATTATTCCCATGCTGGTCGCTACCGGCTGCGGTGTGCCCGGTATTCTGGCATCGCGAACCATTGAGCAGGAACGGGACAGGAAAATCACGGTGATGACTACAGGCTTCATTCCCTGCGGTGCGAAAATGCCGATTATCGGGCTCTTCGCAGGCGCTGTATTCGATAATTCACCGCTGGTGGCGGTATCCGCGTTTTTCATTGGAATCTGTTCCGTGCTGGTATCCGGTGTGATATTGAAAAAGTTTAGACCGCTGGCGGGAAAGCCGTCTCCCTTTGTGATGGAGCTTCCTGCCTATCACATGCCATCGGCCAAGAATGTGTTCCGATCCACGATGGACCGCGGTATGGATTTTGTGAAAAGAGCGACCTCCGTTGTTTTGCTCAGTTCCATTGTTCTGTGGCTCCTTCTGAATTATGGCATCGTGGATGGAAGAATTCAAATGATTACTGACAGCAACGCATCCATGCTGGCATCTTTGGGGAAAACGATCTCCTGGATTTTCCGCCCTCTGGGCTGGGAGGGGGATATGGCATGGAAAGCGACAGTTGCCACCGCTACCGGCCTCATTGCCAAGGAGGAGGTCGTGATGACCTTCGGAACGCTCTATAACTTCGCCGGGGAACTCAGTGAGTCCGGAAATGAGATTTGGCAGCTGATTCGGGCGGACTTCGGCCCGGTACGTGCCTATAGCTTTATGATTTTTAATCTGCTGTGCGCGCCATGCTTTGCGGCCATTGGAGCTATTAAGCGGGAAATGAATGCTGCCCGTTGGACTATCGCCACAATTGCCTACATGTGTTGTTTTGCCTATGTTGTGTCTATGATTGTATACCAGTTTGCGGGATTGATTACAGGGGAGGCTTCCTTCGGAATTCCTACGGTTGTGGCCGCTGCCGTGCTTTGCGGGGTGCTATACCTGGTTTTGCGCAAGAATCCCCACTTCACGCAGGATCCGCTGACCGTTTTGAAATCCAACTGATTGGAGGTAGCTTATGGAATGGCTTAAATCGAATGCTGGGGATATCATTGTTATTGCAATCCTTCTGGCGATCGTTGGGGGAATCGTTTCCAGGATGATCCGGAACAGAAGGGTTGGAAAAACCGGCTGTTCAGCGTGTTCAGGCTGCAGCGGATGCTGTGGTTTAAATTGCGGTAATAAATGAAGAACTGCCGGCATGGGGAGGATGAACCCCTTGTCGGCAGTTTTTTGGAATATGGTAATCAGATCCATTCAGGTAAGTGACAAATTGTTGTTTATACGATTTTGCTGTCATTGCGAGCCAGTGCGCACACTGGCGTGGCAATCCCCCCGTTGAATGGAATCAGGTAACAATTACAACCAAAAATCACGGTATTTCCCACTCTGTAGGGAAATTTTCGATACATTTCTCTTCTAACCGGGGGGATTGCCACACCACTTAAGCGCACTGGTTCGCAATGACAGCGTTTTTCATGGCAATGACAGCAAGAACGTACAAACAATAATTTGTCGTACTTCCGAGTTGATTGTACGACTATGCGGACTGGGTGGATAACTGGCTCTCCTGAGCCTGACGAATGCGGCGTGTCATGACGATGGCGATGGGGATTGCGAAAACCAAACTCAGGACATCCGCGAGGGCTTGTACGGAGGCAACTCCATTGGCATGGAAGAAGTAGGCAATTGGGTACAAAATCGGAATAAAGCAGCTTCCCTGACGGGCAGTGGCGAGAAGGAAGGCTCCTTTTGCGTTTCCGAGGCCGACACAGAGCATATTCACAATCGCAACCCATGCGTGAATGGGAAGAGCGATGCACTGAAGCCGGATGCTCAGTGCGCCGATCCGGTGCATTTCCGGGTCTGAACCTGCGAACAGAAGAATGATGTCATCGGCAAAGAGTGCGATGAGGAAACCCATTACCAGACCGCCCAAGGCTGCGACCAGGGAGGAAAAACGATAGCTCTCCCTGACCCGATCATAGCGCTTAGCGCCCCAGTTAAAGCCGGCAACCGGCTGGAATCCGTTGCCGAAGCCGAGAATAATTCCGAAGGGGAACATCATGATTTTTGTGCACACACCGATTCCGGCCAGAACAGAGTCGGAAATGTTGCCCGCGATGTCGTTCAGAAGGATTGCGGAAACAACAGCAAGACCGGAGCGGAACATGGAGGAGGATCCCACACTGACAACGGTAAAAATAATATCCTTTGAAAAATGAAAATTACGGATGGACAGATGCAGCAGACTTCTTCGGGTAATGTAGGGGAAAATCAGGATGGAGAAGCTTACCAGCTTCGAGATAGCAGTCGCTGCGGAGGCACCTGCGACACCCATGTTCAAACCGAAAATAAAGATCGGGTCAAGAACAACATTCAGAATCCCGCCAAAGCCCATACCGACCATGGAAAGGGTTGCGCTTCCTTCACTGCGGAGACATTGGTTCATTACAAAATTGCTGGCCATAAAGGGAGCTGCAAGCAGGACATAGGTTGCGTATTGGATGCTGTACTGTTCACAGGTGGGCGTGGCACCCAAGAGACGCACCATGGGCGTCATAAACGTAATTCCCAGCACCATAAGCGCCGCACCCAGGGATGCGGCAAGGAAAAAGGCGGTAGAGAGGACCTGGCTGGCTTTGTGGTCCTCTCCTCGTCCCAAAAGACGGGCAATGTAGCTGTTTGCGCCCATGGCGAGCATGGAACCTGCCATCATAATGAGCTGGTCCAGCGAAGCGTTTACGCTTACGGCTGCAGTGGCATTGGTGCCGAGCGAACTGACAAAATATGTGTCGGCAAGGCTGTAAATGGAGTTGATCAGGAAAGCGACAATGGTTGGAATTGCCATTTTCGGAATTACCCGGGAAATGGGTTCGTTGAGCATCAGTTCTTTTCTGTTTTGCTGATTCGCGGGCTTGGGTTTGAACACAGTCATCTTCCTCTCTTGCCGGGGGAGGAAACATCGCTTCCCGGCTATTCTCTGATAAGTAGTATACTACATATTATAGCCGAAAAGTCTATCTATGGCAATAGCAAAATAGGAACAAGCATATATAAAAATATGCTTATCGGGTTAAATCAGCTGCTCGGTAAATTGGGTTTGAAAGGGAGCGTTGCGAATTACCTGTCATTGCGAGAGAGTAGCGCACGCTGGTCGTGGCAATCCCCCGGTTAGAAGGGAAATGTATCGACAATTGCCCTACAGGACGGGGAAACACTGTTTTTTGGTAGAAATCGTTACCTGGTTCCATTCATCTGGGGGATTGCCACGCCAGTGTGAGCACTGGCTCGCAATGACAGCGAATATTTGACAAACAACAATTTGTCGTAAGCCGATATGCACATATAAAAATGTGCTTATCGGCTTTCTTCAGCTTCTTGGAACATTTGTTGTTTTCTCTAGCCTCTGTAGGGGGCGAGATAAGCACATATAAAAATGCTTTATTGCAAAAAGGAACCCCCCGGTAAAACCGGGGGTTCTTCATATGCGGGCATAGCCCTCT
>CALYTB010000019.1 GCA_945486035.1 uncultured Clostridia bacterium | reverse complement strand
GCGAAAACGTACTGCGTCACGGGAGCCATGAATGGCTCCCCTACAGTAAGGACGAGGTGCGTTTGAAATCTTTAAACAACAATTTGTCGTCCTGCGTTCTAGCTGGTGGGTTCGATTTGGGAGATGGTGGCGCGGTGGGTTTGGGGATCGAAGGATTCTACCCAGATACGGTATTCCGTGCCGGGGGTCAGGGGATTGGGCTGAAAGCCTTCGGTATACGCAATCAGGATGGATGCTCCCTGTTCCCAGTCTGGGGTGTCCTCAAGGGCTGTGGCGCGGAAGCCGGTTTCCGTCAGCTCTTCAAGACGAACGGTACGGACAATCGCTTCCGAGGGGCCTTCTGCCGCGGCGGTTTCACCGGAATCTCGGAGTATATCAGGGCTGGCGGCATCCGACTCGGCTTTCGCGGAAGAGAACATGACCGCTTCCGTGGGGGAATCTTTGGTATTGGTTGCGGTGTTCAGGCGGAAGAGGAAGAAGGCAGCCACCAGAAGAAAGCAGAAGCAGGCGGCCAGGGATAAGGTGCGTTTCCAGGGAATGGCCCGGGGCGGGGCATCGGAGGCAGCAACCAGCTCCTCGTCCAGAAAACTCATGGCTTCTAAAAGGTCCCGTCCGTTCATACGGCGATGCCCTCCTTTTCCAGGAATGTGTACAGCTTGGCCCGGGTGCGGTGAAGCTGGGTTTTGACCTTGCTCTGGGTAAAGCCGTAGCGGCGGGCAATCTCCTCGGTGGTGTCCAGGTGCCAGTACCGGCGCAGGAAGATCAGACGGCTGTCCTCCGGCAAGGTGGTGACGAACCGGCTGAGGAGCCTCCCCAGCTCCCGGGAATCCAGCTCCTGCTGGGAGCGGCTGTCGGGGATGGTCTGCTCCAGCTCCTCGGTCAGGCTGATCAGCTCCGCCCGACGTTTGGCAGCGTTGTTCCAGTCCAGCCGGCCAAAGGAGATATACCGGCAGATTTTGCTTAAGAAGGCGTACAGGAAATTCGGCCGCTGGGGCGGGATGGTATTCCAAGCTTCCAGGTATGTATCATTCACGCATTCGCCGGCATCCTCCCGGGAGGAGAGAATATGCTGGGACAGGGAGTGAAGCTTTTTTCCGTAGGAGGCATCCGTTTCCCGGATGGCCGCTTCATCCCGGTTCCAGTATAGCTCAATGATTGCGCTGTCTTCCATGGTGGTCACCTCTTTGTGTTTTTTCCTTTCACTATTATAGTGGGATTTTGAAGAGGGTTGGTTACATATTTTTAAAAATTTTTTGGGTGAAAGAAAATTGTTGTTTGTCGGGCTGACTCCAAATTTCCTGTCATTGCGAGACCAGTCCGCTTAAGTGGTCGTGGCAATCCCCCGGTTAGAGGTAAAATGTTCGACGATTGCCCTACAGAGTAGGATAATGTGGCGATTTTGGTGGTAATCGTTACCTGGTCCCATTCATCCGGGGGATTGCCACGCCAGTGTGCGCACTGGCTCGCAATGACAGTATATCTTTACAAACAACAATTTATCATGGAAACCGGGATGTGAAAACCCTCCCCGGGTGGGGAGGGTTTGGATCACTTGGAGGAGGCTACGCTCTTGCGAATCAGCGCCCGGCGGAGTCTGGCTTCGGCAAGCTTCAGATCGGTTTCGGAGGCGTTCTTGTCGTGGAGCACGGCATCGGCACGGCGGTAGGAGGCATCGGCCCGTTCCACGTCAATCTGATCCGACCACTCGAAGGTGGAGGGAAGCAGGGTGACATGCCCGTCCACCACGCTGAGCATTCCGCCGATACAGGCGGCGGTGCGGCGCTGGCCCTTACTTACGATGACCGCCTGCCCCATACCCAGGCTGGTGACATAGTTGATGTGCTTTGCCAGAATGGCCACATCTCCGGCAGAGGAGCGGACAATCAGTTCCTCGGCATTTCCGTCAAAGCGTAAGCCGTCGGGGGTGACGATTTTCAGGGGAAACTCGGTCATTTCTGCTCACCGCCCCGGAATTTGGCGACCACCTCGTCAATGGAGCCGGCGAACAGGAAGTAGGACTCGGGGATGTCGTCGTGCTTGCCCTCGATGATTTCTTTGAAGGAACGGATGGTTTCCTTCAGGGGGACGTATTTGCCCTGGTAGCCGGTAAATTGCTCGGCCACATGGAAGGGCTGGCTCAGGAACCGCTGCACCTTCCGGGCGCGGTTCACGGTGAGCTTATCCTCTTCGCTCAGCTCGTCCATGCCCATGATGGCGATGATGTCCTGCAGCTCCTTGTAGCGCTGGAGGATGCTCTGAACGGCACGGGCGGTTTCGTAGTGCTCTTTGCCCACGATCTCCGGGGACAGAATCCGGGAGGTGGAGTCCAGGGGATCCACTGCCGGGTAGATGCCCAGAGAGGCGATGCCGCGGTCCAGAACCGTGGTGGCATCCAGGTGGGCAAAGGTGGTGGCAGGGGCGGGGTCCGTCAGGTCGTCGGCGGGAACGTAGACCGCCTGGACGGAGGTGATGGAGCCGTTCTTGGTGGAGGTGATGCGTTCCTGGAGGGCGCCCATTTCCGTGGCCAGGGTGGGTTGATAACCAACGGCGGAGGGCATACGACCCAGCAGGGCGGAAACCTCGGAACCGGCCTGGGTGAAGCGGAAGATGTTGTCGATGAACAGAAGCACATCCTGGTGCTTCACATCCCGGAAGTACTCGGCCATGGTAAGGCCCGACAGACCCACCCGCATACGGGCTCCGGGGGGCTCGTTCATCTGACCGAAGACCATGGCGGTTTTGCTGATAACGCCGGACTCGGTCATCTCGTTGTACAGGTCATTGCCCTCACGGGTACGCTCGCCGACACCGGTGAACACGGAATAGCCGTTATGGGCGGTGGCGATGTTGTAGATCAGCTCCTGGATCAGAACGGTCTTGCCCACACCGGCGCCGCCGAACAGACCAATCTTGCCGCCCTTGGCGTAGGGGCAGATCAGGTCGATGACCTTGATTCCGGTTTCCAGAATCTCGGTGGCAGGCTCCTGCTCCTCGTAGGTGGGGGCAGGACGGTGGATGGGCCACTGATCGTCGCCCTGCACCGGCTCTTTGTTGTCGATGGGCTGACCCAGCAGGTTGAACACCCGGCCCAGGCAGGCATCGCCCACGGGAACCCGGATGGGGGACCCGGTGTCGGTGGCCTCGGTGCCGCGGGACAGACCGTCGGTGGAGCTCATGGCGACACAGCGGACCACATTGTCGCCGATGTGCTGGGCAACCTCTGCCACGATGGTATTGTCCCCATTGGGCACCTCAATGGCGTTCAGCAGCTGGGGAAGCTGATCGTCAGGGAAGCGAATGTCAAGAACAGGACCCATTACCTGGATCACCGTTCCTTTGGATTTCACCATTGGATTCAACTCCTTATATTGGAATGGGGGAGGAAAGCGTGAAATGACTCCCTCAGGAACCCGCCACAATCTCGGTGATTTCCTGGGTAATGGCGGCCTGACGGGCACGGTTGAACTTGAGACTCAGATCCGCGATCATGTCGTCGGCGTTCTGGGTCGCGGAGTCCATGGCGCTGCGGCGGGCAGCCTGCTCGGAGGCCCGGCTTTCGCAGAGGGCACCGTACAGGATACCGCCCAGGTATTCCGGAATAATGGCATCGAAGACCTCTTCGCTGCTGGGTTCGTACTGGATGTCGCTCTTTAAGGTGCCTTCCCGCCCGGTTTTGGTGCGGAGCAGGGGCAGAAGCTGCAGCGATGCGGGGGTCTGGGAGAGAACGGATACAAAATTGGTATAGGCAACCCGGATTTCGTCGAACTCCCCGGAAAGAAAGGCTTTGCTGATCTGCTTGGCGATGGTGAAGCAGTCGCCGATGGCAATCTCCGCCGCTTCGGCATAGTGCTCCGTCAGCGCGGGGATTTTCCGGGCACGGAAGAACTCCACCGCCTTCTTGCCGATGGGAAGCACCAGGGCATCCTTGCCCTGCATTTCCCCATAGGCCAGCTTCAGCACATTGCTGTTGTAGCCCCCGGCCAGACCCCGGTCACCGGCAATGACAATGTAGAGTACCTTGTGTACAGGACGGCTCACAAGATAGGGCGATGAGAAATCCCGGTTGGAATCCACAATGTCGTTGATGGCGCTGTACAGGGTTTCAAAATAGGGTCGGGAAGAAAGTACCTGCGCCTGGGCACGGCGGAGCTTGGAGGCCGCGACCATTTCCATGGCCTTGGTGATCTGCCGGGTGGACTCCATGCTTCGGATTCGGTTCTTTATTTCCTTGGTGGATACTCCAGCCATGGCTTACCCCCCTCAGGCGACCACGAACTGGGCCGTCAGTTCTTCCAGAGCGGCTTTCAGGCTGTTTTCCGTGTCGGTTTCCAGCTTACCGGTGGTGCGGATGGCCTCCAGCACATCACTGTGCCGCAGGTCCATGTGCTCCTCCAGCTGCTGCTCGAACTCGGGAACCCGATCAACACCGATGTCGTTCAGATACCCATGGGTGACCGCGTAGATGATGCACACCTGCTGGGCAACCTCCTTGGGGCTGCCGTTGCGCTGCTTCAGCACGGCCACAATCCGCTCACCCAGAGCCAGACGGGACTTGGTATCCGCATCCAAATCGGAGCCGAACTGGGCAAAGCTCTGCAGCTCCCGGTACTGGGAGTAGAGAAGCTTCAGGGAGCCCGCCACCTTCTTCATGGCCTTGATCTGGGCATCGCCG
Organism: uncultured Clostridia bacterium; assembly: GCA_945486035.1. GTDB lineage: Bacteria > Bacillota > Clostridia > Oscillospirales > Oscillospiraceae > Faecousia. Next base: position 18,701 of record CALYTB010000019.1, on the reverse strand, counting down.
CCCACACGGGACACGGAGATACCGGGGTTGACCGCGGGCATAACACCGGAGTTGAACAGCTCGGTTTCCAGGAAGATCTGGCCGTCGGTGATGGAAATTACGTTGGTGGGGATATAGGCGGAAACGTCACCAGCCTGGGTTTCGATGATGGGAAGGGCCGTGAGGCTGCCGCCGCCCAGCTCGGGGGACAGCTGCGCCGCCCGCTCCAGAAGCCGGGAGTGGAGGTAGAACACGTCGCCGGGATAAGCTTCCCGTCCGGGGGGACGGCGGATCAGCAGGGAAATGGCACGGTAGGCCACGGCGTGCTTGCTCAGGTCGTCATAGATGACCAGCACGTCCTTTCCCTGGTGCATAAAGTATTCGCCCATGGTGCAGCCTGCGTAGGGGGCGATATACTGCATGGGGGCCAGTTCCGAGGCGGTGGCGGAAACCACGATGGTATAGTCCATGGCACCGCCCGCAGTGAGGCTCTCCACTACCTGGGCAACGGTAGAACGCTTCTGACCGATGGCAACATAGATGCAGATGACGTTCTTGCCCTTCTGATTCAGAATGGTATCGGTGGCGATGGTGGTTTTGCCGGTCTGGCGGTCGCCGATGATCAGCTCCCGCTGGCCACGGCCGATCGGGATCATGGAGTCGATGGCTTTGATGCCGGTCTGCAGGGGGCGGCTCACATGCTTACGCTCGATGATGCCGGGGGCGGGGGATTCGATGGGGCGGTAATCCTCCGCCGCAATCTCACCCTTGCCGTCGATGGGGGCGCCCAGAGCGTTGACCACACGGCCGATGAGGCCCTGTCCCACGGGGACGGAAACCACCCTGCCGGTGCGCTTGACGGTATCGCCTTCCTTGATGCCCTGGTCAGAGCCCAGAATGACGATGGAAACGGTTTCGTCCTCCAGGTTCTGGGCCATACCGTAGGAGCCATCAGGGAATTCAACCAATTCACCTGCCATACAGTTGTCCAAACCGGAGGCTTTGGCAATGCCGTCGCCCACCAGAATGACCACGCCGGTTTCGCTGGCTTCCATGCGGTTTTCGTAGTTCTTGATTTGACTGCGAATGATTTTGGTTATTTCTTCGGGTCTAAGTTCCATACAGTCCCTGCTTTCTCGTCAGAGTACGTCTTTTTTCAGCAAGCCGCGGATGGCTTCCAGACGATGGGCGATGGTGTCATCCAGACGCTTGCCGTCATAGTCCAGGCGGACGCCGCCCAGAACCTGGGGATCCAGCCGGTTACGAAGGGCGATGGTTTTCCCGGTGATGCGGGAAAGCTTTTCCGTCAGGGCAGCGGTTTGTTCGGCAGTCAGAGCCACAGCGGTCACCGCGGTTACGGGAAGAATTCCGTGGTCCTCGTTATAGCGCCGGGTGAAGGCCTCACAGCACTGGGAAAAGGAGCCGATATAGCCCTTCTCCACCAGAATCTTCAGAAAGTTCAGAAGATAGGGCTGCACCCGGTCCCGAAAAGCCTCGTCCAGAATTCCGCAGCGCTCGCTCTTGGAAAGGTTGGGGGAGCGCAGCAGCTTCAGATAATCCGGCTCTGACCGGAAGGCCTGCTCCAGAACGCCCAGCTGGGCCAAAATGGCGCTGTCCAATCCCTCGCTGAGGGCCAGCTCATACAGAGCTTCGCCGTAAACAGTTCCTACCTGGGTCATGCTTCGTCACCCAATTCCCGGATAAAGCCGTCAATCAGACTGGCCTGATCCGCGCCCTCCAGCGCGTGCCCAACTACCTTGCCCGCAATGGCCATCGCCAGGTCCGAGATTTCGTTCTTGGCATCGTTGATGGCCTTCTTCTTCTCCTGGGCAATGTCCTGGGAGGCCTTGTCCATGATGGCCGCGGCCTGGGCATTGGCATCCCGGATGATCTGCTCCTCCCGGGATTGGCCCCGGGCCACCGCCTCCTTCACAATCCGGTCGGAGGTCTCCTGGGCAGCGCTCAGCTTCTGCTGATAGCTTTCCTGGAGCTGCCGGGCCTGCTCCTTGGCGGCACCGGCATCGGCGTACAGATCGTCGATCTCCTTCTGGCGGTCGGAAATGATCTTCATAACGGGCTTAAACAGGAATTTCTTCGCCACAAAGAAGATGGTGAGGGTATTGAGCAGAATGAACAGCGCAGTCCAGGGATTGACACCCAAAAATGATTCAAACACTTGCGTTGCTCCTTTCTATCGGCAATGGAAAGGAATTACAGCAGGAACAGAATCAGGAAGGCGATGATCAGAGAGTAGATACCGGTGGTCTCGGCAATGGCGCAGCCCATGATCATGTTGCTGCGCAGAGTGCCGGTTGCTTCGGGCTGACGGGCCATGCCGTCCAGAGCGTGGGCAACGGCGGTACCTTCGCCGACACCGGGGCCGATGGCTCCGATACCCATACACAGACCTGCGCCGATAGCCTTACCGGCGATTGCGATTGCAGATGCTAATTCCATAATAAGTTCCTCCTAGGTAAAAATTTATATTTTAATTTGGTTGACGGGGTTATTGCGCCGCGGTTTCCTGGGGCGCGGGCAGGGAGGTGGAGATGTAGACCATGGTGAGCAGGGTGAACACATAGGCCTGGACAAATCCGGAGAAAAGGTCAAAGTAGCAGCTGAGCACGGCGGGAATACCGTAGGCCAGCACAGGAACACCGGAGAGGATTCCGAAAGCTTCCAGCAAGCCGAATACACCCAGCACGGCGCACACAATACCGAAGAAGATCTTGGCTTTCCCGGAGGTGCGCTTCCACCAGAGGAGCAATCCCGCGCCGGCAAGAAGCAGCACCGCGGAAACAATCCAGCCGCTTGCCGTAATCAGGTTCAGCACTGCGGCGGAGGCCATGCTCAGGGAGGTGTAGATCAGGGTCGTGATAACGCCGCCGCCGGCAATGTTGCCGAAGTGACGGAAGGCCATGGATACAGGCTGGGCGATCTCGGAAATGATGTTCATGGGGGTCATGACCACAATGGGCTCCGTAAAGCCCTTCAGCCAGCCGAGAAAGCCGTTGTTCTTAATATTATTGTACCAGATGATGGCGGTGACCATCAGAGCCCAAACCAGCACACAGCTTAAGTCCGCCGTGGAGGAACGGAAAAAGCCGGTCAGACCGATGAAGGAGCCGCAGATGGAGCTTAAGAAAATGGTGGCGATGAAGGGGGTCCAGTGGGCGTTGTGCTCGCCCATGGTTTCCACCACCATGTTGCGGAGCATCATAACGCCTTTTTCCACCATCACCTGCAGTCCGTCAGGACGCTTTTTCAGCCGTTTGCCAAGCACAATGCAGGCGGTGCACAAAAATATGGTGACAATCAGGTGAGAAACGGTGGTCTGGGTAATGGGAATGCCGCCGAAGATGGGAATGGTGAAATAGATAAACGCTCCGTCAACACTCATATTCATGATGGATTGGCTCCTTTCTTTCGGAAAAACTCGGCAACCGTCAATGTGGGCCGGACAAACACCAGAGGGAGCACCAGTGCGATCAGGTTGAATACCCCGCTTTTGGCACAGGCAAACAGGATGACAAACAGCACCAGCAGCCGCAGAATGTAGGAATTGCGCACCAGCTTGGTTCCACCCTTCACATCCTGAGCTTCCGCCTTGTCGGCGGCCAGACAGGTGCCCACGGCCATAAAGAAGAAATTACCGATGCTTATGACCGCTCCGGCAAGCCCGCCCCATAGGACACTGAGGCTGAATTTGCCCAACAGGACAAAGATAAGCACCATCACGGCGGTGCAGACGGCCACGCCGGTGGCAACGATTCCGGTTTCGTGGTATACGATTTTACGGGATTCCATAGCGTTCCTCCGGGTCAGGTATGTTCGTTGAAGGAGATGGGCGGAGGATCCTTTTTCTTCCGGTCCCGGGACATCTGTTCCATGGCCCGAAGGGACTGCCGGAAGCCGCTGACGGCGGAGGAGAGGCCCAGAAGAAGTCCTGCCCAGACAATCCAGGTTCCCCAGCCCCGGCTGCGGTGAAGCCACACGGCGCCGCCCAGGAAAACTGCCAGGGGCACCGCCACGGAAAGCCCCAGCTGGGTCAGCCAGATCAGGAGGTTTCCGTCTTTCATCGTGTCTCCCCCTTTTTCTTACATCCAATTCATTATACCCCAGAAAGGAAAAAGATTCAAGGAATTTCTGTAGAATAATTGTTAACGATTTGAAAATAGGAGGGAAAACAAATTTATGCGGATCGGCATGCTGCGCAACGGGGGGAGAAGATAAAATGTTGTTTAGCGGCTTTGCCTCAAAGTTTTCTGTCATTGCGAGACCAGTCCGCAGACTGGTCGTGGCAATCCCCCGGTTAGAGGGGGAATGTTCCGAAAAGCACCCGAAAGGATGGGCGTTTCCGCGGTTTTTGGTGATAATCGTTACCTGGTTCCTTTCAACCGGGGGATTGCCACACCAGTGTGCGCACTGGCTCGCAATGACAGTATTTTTTCGGGTGCGCACACGTAAACAACAATTTTCCTGTCCGGGCAGAGGCGTGGGAGGAAAATCAGCCCCGGAGCGGGTGGCTCCGGGGCGGGGGGTTATGTGGTCTGGTAGCAGCCGCAGCCGGATTCCCTGGTGTCCGTCTGCCGGTCGCAGGATTTGGGGGAGAATTCCTTGGCGGGGAAGGGAATTCGGCTGAACATTTCACAGGGGTCCTCGGCGCAGCCCGGGGTTTCGCAGCACTCCTTGGTAGGCAGGCTGTACTCCAATACGGGGACCACCAGCTGGGCATCCCGCTCCAGGCGGATGATGGAGAACTGGCCCAGGGTGACGAACAGCCGCCGCTTGTCGCCGGAGAGCACCAGCTCCTCGTCAAACATGGTGCGGATGTCTCCGGGAATCTGGACGGTGGCGGTTTCGCCGCAGGTGCATTCGCAGACCTCCCGCACCCGGGAACTGAGCACCATGGGATCGAGCACCTCCACGACGGCGGTGGGCAGGTTGGCGCTGGCGCGGCTGGGTCCGTCGGGGCCGCACAGGCGGGTATCGCTGCGGTAGATGTGGGCCCGGCTGTCCTCGCCGCACAGTACCGCCCGCTTGGTGAATACTGCCAGGCCGTACAGCGCCGCAGGCCGGCAGGCACCCACCACGGCATCGGCGAGAATCCGGTAGTAGAAGGTGACATCGATGCAGTAGTGGTGACCGTCGAAGGCCACGGGCTCCACATCAATATAGGTGGTCAGCAGCTCCGCACAGCGTACCCGGGCATTGGCGGCGGTGTCCAGCAGTGCCTGGGAGCCGGTGGTTAAGTAGACCCGAAGATCCTCGATACAGTCTTTGTCCCGGCAGGAGTCCGTGATTTTCCTGGTGTGAATGGACATGGACTGGCGGCTTTCGCAGGAAGCGCCGCGCAGGGTGTCCGATGCTTGCTCAGACATGGAATTACCTCCCGTTAACATGGCTTATAAGCTGGTTTTGCTTATAGGACAGTTTATGCAGGGGAAAACGGTCTGTGCAGAAGAAACCCCCGCGCCGTGGATTCCGGCGCGGGAGCGGTACTACCAGGTAAAGCGGTAGACGGTTTCGGTGTGGTATTGCGTGCCTGCCCCGGTGATGGGCTGAGGCCACTCGGGATGATGGATGGAATCGGGGTAGAACTGGGTTTCCAGGGCGATGCCGCTGCGCTTGCCGTAGTGGACACCCTCCTTGCCGTCGGCATTCAGGAAATTACCGGCATAGAACTGGATGCCGGGGCAGTCCGTGGAAACGGACATGGTTCGGCCGGATTCCGGATCAGACAGCTGGGCGCAGGGGTTGCAGAACACCTCCCAGTTGTGGTCGTAGCCCCCCTGAAGGTGCAGCGGTTCGTAGTCCTCCGCAATGTCCCGGCCAATGGGCTTGGGGGTGCGGAAGTCCATGGGGGTGCCCTCTACGCTGCGTTTTTCTCCCGTGGGGATGCCCTGGGCATCGGCGGGGGTGAAGAACCGGCCGGGGAGGGACAGCAGCTGGTCCATGGCTCTGTCCGTTCTGCGGTGGCCTGCCAGATTGAAGTAGCTGTGGTTGGTCAGGTTGAAGACTGTGTCCCGGTCGCTTACGGCATCGTAAATCAGATGGAGCGCCCCTGAGGCATCCAGACGGTAGGTCACCCGGATCAGTGCATTGCCGGGGAAGCCCTGATCACCGTCGGGGCTGCGCAGCTCCAGGGTGACGGCATCGCCGGTGTGGCTGATAAGCTTCCACAGGCGGGTATTGTAGGAGTCCGGGCCGCTATGCAGATTGTTGGGACCTTCGTTGGGGGTCATGGAATAGGTTTTGCCGCCCAGAACAAAGCCGGAACCTTTGATCCGGTTGGCACTGCGGCCGATGGTGCCGCCGATATACCCGTCGCCGGAAAGATAACCCTCGCAGCTGTCGTAGCCAAGAACGATATCATCAAGCCGGCCGCGGCTGTCCGGGACCAGGAGCTTTACCAGCGACGCGCCGCAGTCGGTGACACAGGCGGTGACAGCGCCGCAGGAAATTGTGTACAAAAAGCATTCCTCGCCGGTGGGCAGGTGACCGAAGGATTCTTTCATTGGGAATCTCCTTTCATTTTTGGAAGTGGAAACCGAAAGATTATGTTAAGACCATCGTTCCTGATTATACTATATTCGGCAGGAAAATTCAAACCTTTCTTTTCAACATCAGGGAGAATTCCGTATTTTCCTTCTTTGTTCCTGGCTTCCGCGGGAACGCAATAAAACGGAACTTTTTGCGCTGCAATCGGATATTTACAATATTTAGTATCTGATGCTTGACAAAACCACAATATATAGTATAATAGGCCGTGCAAAAAGCCCTTTGCCCAAAGAGAACATAAGGAGGATTCCCCATGAAGATTATCAAAAGAAACGGCTCGGAGGTCGTTTTTGATATTGAGAAAATCCTGATGGCAGTGACCAAGGCCAACAACGCGGTGGAGGAAGGCGTCCGCATGACCCCCCTGCAGATTCAGCGGATTTCCCAGAGCGTGGAAATCGCCTGCCAGGAGATGGGCCGCAGCCCCTCCGTGGAAGAGATTCAGGACCTGGTGGAGAAGGCCATCATGGCCCACGGCGCTTTTGAGGTAGCCAAGGAATACATCACATATCGCTACACCCGCAGCCTCCTGCGGCAGTCCAACACCACCGATGACCGAATCCTCAGCCTGATCGAGTGCAATAACGAGGAGGTCAAGCAGGAGAACGCCAACAAGAACCCCACCATCAACGCGGTGCAGCGGGATTACATGGCCGGTGAGGTCAGCAAGGATATCGCCCGCCGGATTCTGCTGCCCCGGGAGGTCGTTCAGGCCCATGAGGCAGGCATCATTCATTTCCACGACTCGGATTACTATGCCCAGCATATGCACAACTGCGATCTGGTGAATCTGGACGATATGCTGCAGAACGGCACCGTTATTTCCGGGACCCTCATCGAGAAGCCCCATTCCTTCTCCACCGCCTGCAACATCGCCACCCAGATTATTGCCCAGGTGGCTTCTAACCAGTACGGCGGTCAGTCCATTTCCCTTACCCATCTGGCTCCCTTCGTCCAGGTGAGCCGGGAAAAGATTCGCCGCAATGTGGAAAAGGAGCTGCAGGCCTTCGGTGTGGCACCCTCTGAGGAGGATATCTCCAGAGTGGTGGAGGAACGGCTCCGGGACGAGGTTCGCCGGGGCGTTCAGACCATCCAGTATCAGGTGGTAACCCTGATGACCACCAACGGACAGGCTCCCTTCATCACCGTGTTCATGTACCTGAACGAGGCCAAGAACGAGCAGGAGAAGAAGGACCTGGCCATGATCATCGAGGAGACCCTGCGCCAGCGCTACGAGGGCGTGAAGAACGAGAATGGTGTGTGGATCACCCCTGCCTTCCCCAAGCTGATCTATGTGCTGGAGGAGGACAACGTCCGGGAGGGAACTCCCTATTGGTACCTGACCCGGCTGGCTGCCGAGTGCACAGCCAAGCGGATGGTGCCGGACTATATCAGCGAGAAGAAGATGAAGGAGTACAAGCTCTCCAAGGGCGAAGAAAAGGGCAACGGCGATGTGTACACCTGCATGGGTTGCCGCAGCTTCCTGACCCCGGATCGCTCCGGAAACGGCTGGGACAACGTGGCCCGGGCCAAGAATTACGAGCCCGGCAAGCCCAAGTACTACGGCCGGTTCAACCAGGGCGTGGTCACCATCAACCTGGTGGATGTGGCACTGTCCTCTGGCCGGGAAGTGGACAAATTCTGGGAGATCTTCGAGGAGCGGCTGGAGCTGTGCCATCGGGCTCTGCAGTGCCGGCATGAGCGCCTGAAGGGCACCCTGTCCGATGCAGCGCCCATCCTGTGGCAGCACGGCGCTCTGGCCAGACTGGAGAAGGGGGAGCCCATCGACAAGCTGCTCTACGGCGGTTACTCCACCATCTCCCTGGGCTATGCGGGCCTCTATGAATGTGTCAAGTACATGACCGGCAAGTCCCATACCGATCCCGAGGCCAAGCCCTTTGCCCTCAGCGTGATGCAGAAGATGAATGACAAGTGCCTGGAGTGGAAAACCGCGGAGAACATCGATTATTCCCTTTACGGCACCCCGCTGGAATCCACCACCTACAAGTTTGCCAAGTGTCTGCAGAAGCGTTTCGGCCTGATCCCCGGCATTACGGACAAGAGCTATATCACCAACTCCTACCATGTTCATGTGACAGAGACCATTGATGCCTTTACCAAGCTCCGCTTTGAGGCGGAATTCCAGCAGCTGTCCCCCGGCGGTGCCATCAGCTACGTAGAAGTGCCCAATATGCAGAACAACATCGATGCGGTGCTGGAGGTCATGCAGTTCATCTACGACAACATCATGTATGCCGAGCTGAACACCAAGTCCGACTACTGCCAGGTCTGCGGCTTCGACGGAGAGATCGACATTCAGGAGGATGACGGCAAGCTGGTCTGGGTGTGCCCCCAGTGCGGCAACAAGGATCAGAGCAAGATGAACGTGGCCCGCAGAACCTGCGGCTACATCGGAACCCAGTTCTGGAACCAGGGCAGAACCCAGGAGATCAAGGACCGGGTGCTGCATCTGTAAGAAACTGAAAATCGGTTCATTCCGGGAACGGGATGAACCGATTTTTGGATGTAAGATGTGTAAATGGCGCTTTAGCTAATGAATTGACAATTGACAATTAACAATTGAAAATTATGGAATCCCCTTCGGGGATGATTAAAAATGACAGTCAGGTCAGCGAGGCAACCCAGCAAATTGCTGTTTGATGGTTTCAAATACGCCCACTGTAGGGTGCGGTCATGACCGCACCGCCCAGCTAACGCGATTGAGCACGAAAAAATACCGTAAAATGGAAGTTCTCAGTCGTCCAACCGGAGCGGCGCGGTCATGCCCGCGCCCTACAGTGGGCGTATTTGTTATCTTCCTATTCGTCTCGAAGGGACACCTTAACTGTCCACTAATCAACATTACACTGCTTTACCGGACCAACAATCGGTGGATCAGTTCCTGGCGGCTGGTTTTCTGCGGAAGGGGATCCTCTGGATCCAGCCGATGAGCTGGCCGGAGAGGAGGACGGTCAGCAGGGAATAGCCGATTCTCCGCAGAGGGATATAGCTGAGGGAAAGCAGCAGCACCAGCAGATCGCTGGTCAGGTAGATCCATTGTATGGGCGCCTTGGTCAGGTGGGAGATGCTCATGGCCAGGGCATCGTCCCCGGAGGTGGCACCGCCTGCCCGGACGGTCAGACCGGCACCGATGCCGATGAAGAGCGCGCCGACGATGGCGGCCAGCAGGGGGTGGCCAGCGATCTTCGGCCACAGCGGCGGGAACTGCTCGCAGATCCCGTAGCCCAGGGAATAGCCCAGGGCGGCGATGAGGGAATAGGCAATGAAGCCGCGGCCCAGGGTTTTCCAGCCCAGGGCGTAACAGGCGGCGTTCAGAATCAGGCTGGACAGGGCGGGGGAGATGCCAAGCCAATGGTCAATCAGCAACACCGCACCCAGCACGCCGCCCTCGGTGACACCGGACAGAGCGTGGACATTGTACATTCCGAAGGCCTGAAAGGCCGAGGCGAAAAAGGCGATGATACAGTTGGATAATCTGAGTTTGGGAATTCCGGGGGTCATTTTCTGATTTTTTCTCCTTTGATCCTGGTATTCCGGGCAATATACCACGGAAACCGGAAAAAGTCAAGGCAGGTAGCAGACCCGCCGCTTTTCCTCTGCTCCGGGCGGTTCCGGGCCCTCCGAGCAGAATAGGCCGTACAGGTCGCCGCAGCGTTTTTCCAGCGCCCAATAGGGATGCTCCGTCCGCTCCCCGGGGTTTAAGATGTCGGAGTTCTCCTTGGCCAGCTTCAGAACTGCCCGGCCCCTTTCACTGAAGGCCAGCACCCGGGTATAGGGAGCCGGGGCTTCCAGCATTTCCCGGGTAATTCCCAGAAAGGCGCACAGCACCATCCGGTCAATGCGGGTGCGGGTGTAGCGCTTGGATTTGACGGAGGTGACGATGGCATCCAGCGTGTCCGCCTCCCGGGCTGCGTGCATGAGTTTCCGCCACAGACCCTCGGTACCGTAGGGGAGGGCTTCAAATGCTTCGTCGGGCATGGTGCGAAGTTTGCAGAGGATTGCCCGTTCTCCGGCTTCCAGGGTGTGCAGGGGGGCGGAGCGGAAGCAGTTCCGGACAGCCTCCGGAACATAGTCAAGCCAGGCCCCGGACCGAAGCATCAGGCTCCGCAGGGCGGAAGCGGAAGGGTTCTCCGGGTCGGGCAAGGGCGCATGGTAGCTGCCCTCCCGGCGGATGGGGAAGGGCTCCAGAGGAGAAGCCTGGGAGAGGATGGCCTTACAGTATTCCACCGCCAGAATGTCGTTGGGAAGGGATGGGGGAGTGCTTCCGGGGTGCAGCCGCTCCATAGCGGCCTGCCGGGCGGCAGGGAAGGAAAGACCTTGCTGAAGCTCCTGTCGCAGCAGGGGAGGAAACTCCTCGCTGAGAAGAAGCCGGGCAGCAGCCAGAAGCGTCTCTTTCTCCCCGGTTTCCGTGCCGAAGCAGAGCGCGTCGCAGAAGGTAGAGAGAATTCTCACGCCCCCGGCGGCAAACCCTTCCGCGGAGGACAGCGCATAGGTGACGGGCAGCTCCAGCACCAGGTCGGCCCCGGCGAGGATGGCGGCTTTCGCCCGGATGGACTTGTCCACGATGGCGGGGGCGCCCCGCTGGACATAGTTGCCGCTCATAAGGCAGCAGACTGCCGCTTCCGGGCCAAACTGCTGCCGGATACGGTCAATTTGCTTCCGGTGCCCCCGGTGGAGGGGGTTGTATTCACAGATAATCCCGACGGTTTTCAAAAAATCCCCTCCGTTCCAAAATTTTTCCTGTTCAGGGGTTGAGAAATCCGGAAAAATGGAATATAATATCTCCAGCTATGACCAGTATACCACAAGCGTGGGAAAAAAGAAATTATTTTATTTTAGGAGGTTTGTCCCCGATGAACATTCTGATTATCAATGCCGGTTCCTCCAGCCTGAAGTACCAGCTGATGGACCCGGATACCGGCATCGTTTCCGCCAAGGGCCTGTGCGAGCGTATCTACATTGACGGCCGCCTTACCCACAAGGTGGGTGACAAGAAGGTCGTGAAGGATATCCCCATGCCCACCCACTCCGAGGCCATCCAGGCGGTTCTCGAGATTCTGGTAGATCCTGTGGAGGGCGTGATCAAGTCCACTGACGAGATCGATGCCGTTGGCCATCGTGTCCTGCACGGCGGCATGAAGTTCTCCGATTCCTGCATCATTGACGATGCCTGCATCAAGGCCATCGAGGAATGCATCCCCCTGGGCCCCCTCCACAATCCTGCCAACCTGATGGGCATCCGGGCCTGCCAGGCGGTTATGCCCAACACGCCTCAGGTGGCCGTGTTCGACACTGCCTTCCACATGACCATGCCCCCCAAGGCCTACCGCTACGCCATTCCCACCGAGTATTATGAGAACGATGACATCCGCCGCTACGGCTTCCACGGTACTTCCCACAAGTATATTGCCCGCCGGGCCGCGGAGCTGATGGGAACCAAGAATTTCAAGATGGTCAACTGCCACCTGGGCAACGGCTCCTCTATGTCCGCCATCAAGGATGGCAAGTGCATGGATACCACCATGGGCCTTAGCCCTCTTGCCGGTGTGCCCATGGGCACCCGCTCCGGCGATATTGATCCCTGCGTGGTGCAGTTCATCTGCAACAAGTACGGAATGTCCGTGGACGATTGCCTGACCATGCTGAACAAGAAGTCCGGCATGCTGGGCATCTCCGGTGTGTCTTCCGACTTCCGGGATCTGGAGGCCGGTGCCAGTGAGGGCAACGAGAACTGCCAGCTGGCTCTGGACAAGTTCTGCTACGAGGTTGCCAAGTTCGTGGGCGCCTACGCCGCCGCGCTGAACGGACTGGATGCCATCACCTTCACCGCCGGTGTGGGCGAGAACGGCCCCTCCACCCGGCAGGCCATCTGTGACTACCTGGGCTTCATGGGCGTGAAAATCGACCCCGAGAAGAACAACGTCCGGGGCAAGGAGACTCTGATCTCCACTCCCGACTCCAAGGTTCAGGTCTGGGTCATCCCCACCAATGAGGAGCTGATGATCGCTCAGGATACCGCCGAGCTGGTCAAAGCCGCGAGAAAGTAAGATGCAGGAGCCGCCGCGGTATGCGGCGGCTCTTCGTGTATGGGGAGAGATTTAACATGCCCATTGCTGGAATCAGACAGCCGGATATCATTGGGATCAGCGAGGATTTACGGCTTCGCCGATTTGATGGCTGCTTCGACTTTGCCCTTGAATGGTATCAGGATACGGAAACGGTCTGGCTGGTGGACGGGAAGAAAGCACCTTACACCCAGGGCAAGTTGAGCGGTATGTACCGATGGCTGGATGAACACGGGGAGTTGTATTTCATCGAAGCCTGGAAAGACGGCGCATTTCAGCCCATCGGGGATGTGTGCTTCTGGCAGGAAGATATGCCCATTGTCATCGGGGAACCTGCATACAGAGGCAGGGGAATCGGCGCTCAGGTGGTGTCCGCCCTGATTGAGCGGGGCAAAGAGCTGGGATATTCCAGGCTCTATGTGAATGAAATATACGATTACAATGCAGGCTCCAGGAGATGCTTTGAAAAGGCTGGCTTTCGCGTCTGTGAAAAGACGGAGAAGGGCGCCCGCATGAAACTGGACCTTGCGGAAATGGAGTGAACGCTAATGCAAACTGTAACCGAACGCTTTTTGCGCTATGTTTCCTATGATACGATGTCCGATGAGTTTTCGGAAACCTGCCCGTCCTCCGATAAGCAGAAGCTGCTGGGGGCCGCGCTGGTGGAGGAAATGAAGGAAATGGGCATTGAGGATGCCCGGATGGATGAAAACGGCTATGTCTACGGTACGGTGCCCGGTGATCCCGCCCTTCCCACCATCGGCCTGATTGCCCACATGGATACCTCCCCCGATGCCTCCGGGGCGGATATCAAAGCCAGAATCGTGGAGTACACCGGGCAGGATGTGTGCCTGAATGAGGAGAAAGGAATTTATCTGCGGGAAGAGGACTATCCAGCGCTTCGGAATCATGTGGGGAAGCATCTGATTGTCACCGACGGCACAACTTTGCTGGGGGCGGATGACAAAGCCGGTGTGGCGGAGATTATGGCCGCCGCGGAATATCTGCTGGAAAAGGGCGGGTCCCATGCCACCTTAAAAATCGGTTTTACTCCTGACGAAGAAATCGGACGGGGCGCCGACCGGTTTGATGTTGCCGGCTTTGGGGCGGACTATGCCTACACCGCCGACGGCGGCCCCGTGGGGGAGATTGAGTACGAGAATTTCAATGCCGCCTCCGCCAAAGCCGTGTTTCGGGGCCTCAACATCCATCCCGGCTCCGCCAAGGACAAGATGGTGAACTCACAGCACATCGCCATGGAGTTCCAGAGTCTGCTGCCGGTGCAGCAGCGGCCTGAGTACACCGAGGGCTATGAGGGCTTTATCCATCTGACGGATATGGAGGGACAGGTGGAACGCAGTGTTCTGCGCTACATTGTTCGGGACCATGATCTGGAGAAGTTCCAGGCGAAAAAGGCGGTCCTCGCGGCTGCGGCGGAATTCATCAACCGCAAGTACGGCGAGGGAACCGTGGAGCTGACCGTCAAGGACAGCTATTATAACATGAAAAAATGCATTGAGCCTTGTATGTATGTGGTGGAGCGGGCGATGAAGGCCATGGAGGCTGTGGGCATGGAGCCCAAGGCTGTGCCCATCCGGGGCGGCACCGATGGCGCAAGGCTTTCCTACGAGGGACTGCCCTGCCCGAACCTGTGCACCGGCGGGGAGAATTACCACGGGCGGTTTGAGTATATTCCCGTGGAGGATATGGAGCGCTGCGTGCAGATGCTGGTTAAGATTCTGACCGATGCGGGGAAATAACGGAAATTCATTGGGGCGAAAAATTGGTGTTTATCTAAGAAACGCTGTCATTGCGAGCCAGTGCGCAGGACTTCCGTGGCAATCCCCCGGTTGAATGGTACCAGGTAACGATTACCACCAGAAATCGCAACGTTTCCCTGCTCTGTAGGGCAATTGTCGATACATTGTCCCTCTAACCGGGGGATTGCCACGACCAGTCTGCGGACTGGTCTCGCAATGACAGAAAACTTTGAGGCAAAGCCGCTAAACAGCAATTTGTCTGTGTGTTCAGAAAAGAAAACCGCGTCCGATTCCTTGGGGAACCGGACACGGTTTTTTCTTGGGGGTTAGCCCTCAAAATCGGTTTCGTCGGCTACGGGGACGGTTTCCTCGGCGGGTGCTTCCGCGGGGATGTCTTCAGCGACAGGCTCCTCCACGGGAGCTTCCTCGACGGCAGGCTCCTCTGCGGGAGCATCCTCAGCGGCGGGCTCTTCTTCGTCCGCGGGCTCCCCGCACTTGCAACAGGGGCACTTGGACAGGGAGGACAGGGTCTTCTTTGCCCAGGCGACAATCTGGTCACCGTAGGTGGCAGCGACATAGATCGCGCCCACAACAGCGGCAACGGCGGCTACAACCTTCATGATAACGGAAAATACACGCATGGTACTACCTCCTTACATATTTATTCAAACTAAGTATAACCTCAATACCGAAAAAAAGCAACATAGAATTCTTGAACAATCCGCAAATACCCTAAATATATCCGTACATTCCCCGGACACTGACTTCTCCGGAATTAACGGCTTCCACCTGACCGTCGGGGAGCCGAACCATCAGCGCGCCGCTGGGATCGATGTCCAGAGCCAAGCCGTGGCGGACCTCCTCGCCCCGGACCAGGCAGACCTCCTGCCCCAGGGTGACACAGTCCCTGCGGTAGCGGGTGAGGATTTCCTCTCTGCTGGAAATCAGAATTGTGTTCATCCGATACAGGCAGTCCAGCATGGAGGCGGCGAGCAGCCCCCGGGAAATGGGGGAGCCGGTGATCATGGTCAGTGAGCCGGCCATATCCCGCAGTTCCGGCGGAAAATCCGAAAGCTGCTGTGTGCAGTTGATCCCGATGCCGATGATACACCCTTCCACGATGCCCTGGGAATTGAGGATCAGCTCCGTGAGAATCCCCCCCAGCTTTCGCCTGCCGTATACCAGATCATTTGTCCACTTGATTCCGGGACGAAATCCCGCGGCTTTTTCCACCGCATCGCACATGGCGGTGCCCACCGCGCAGGTCAGGTGCATGAGTTCAGCGACGGCGCAATTGGGCCGAAGCAACAGGCTCAGGTAGACCCCCATCCCCTGGGGGGAGGAGAAGCTGCGGCCTCTGCGGCCATGGCCGGTGCTCTGATGACCGGCAACCAGGGCTGTACCCTCGGGTGCCGACTGCCGGGCAAGCTGTTTGAGCACATCGTTGGTGGAGCCTACGGATGGTTCGTAGGTAAGAAGCTCCCGCCAGGGATATTCGCGGGAGAGGCAGGACAGAATTTCTTCCCGCATATCAGTCGATGTCCGGGAGGATTTCCTCGGGGGGCAGGTCCAGAAGCTCCGGGTGGCGCAGAATATGCTTGTAGTGCTTAAAGAAGGCGGCGTAATAATACCCGTCCACAATCCGCTCGTCCAGGGTGAACTTTACATCCACATATTTCCGCTGGACTACCGAGCCGTCCTCCTGAACCTCCAATGCCCGGCGTTTGCAGCCGAAGGCACCGAACACAGGCAGGTTGCCGAAGTCATACAGGTGATGGTAGATGGGGGGAATGCCCAGACTGCCCATGGAGGTGAAGAATACGCTGCCATGGAAGGGGCTGACCTCCAGCAGGAATTTGGGGAGCATTCCAAAGTAATCCAGGGTCTTCAGAAGCCATACGGCAAATTTCAGAAGAACTCCGGGAATCAGGGTAAAGGCTCCGGCCACGTTGTCAAAGCCGGAATCCAGAGGTGTGTTTTTCACCACCTCCACGGCGGCCTGGAGCTTGCGGTAGACATCCTCGGCAGTATCCGCGCGGGAAAGATGGACCTTGATACAGGTGTCCGGGGAATCCACGCTCATATCCTTCTTGATGGTCATGCAATACTGGATATCCTCCCCGTGGGTGTAGACTTTTTGCCCGGCGAGGAAACGGTTCAGGGCAGGGTATTTACACAGCGCCCGGACGTAGCAGGCCAGGAGCACATGCATGATGCCGAAATTGGCCAGACCCTCCCGGCGCTTCTGCCGGATGTAGCGGTCTACATGGCTGATTTCGAAGGAATCGGCAAACTGGTTGGTCGATTCGTTGCGGTCAACCATGATGTAGGGGGAAACCTGGGCAATGGGGGGCAGGGAGCGGATGCGTCGCCCATCCACCCGGTCGCCCCAGGTGGGATGGTACTCTCCGATGGGATGAATCCGAATTGCGAAAATCTGGAGCAGACAGCCCGCCAGCGCCAGAAGATCGGGCAGCCAGAAGAGCATACAGTCCATATTCCCGGAGATCATCGCTTCCTTATAAAAATAAAGGATAAACACAATGGGTGCGGCCGCCACCGGCAGCAGCAGGGAAATGGCATGAATCCGATGGCCTGCTGTGATATCGGTGTACAGGAAAGCGAAGAAAACCAGGGCGATCCAAAACAGCCACACAATCATACGGCTGTGGATGTTGGCATTGATCCAGATGGCGGAATACAGGGCCATCATCCAGACGGGAATCGCGGTTTTGTAGAACTGTTCCTTGCCCTGAAGCAGGGCGATGAGGGCGTAGAGCAGGACAGCTGCCGTGGGCAGAAGGATTTGGCTCCACACGAATGACGAATCTAATGTCCCTTTCACACAGTAGATTCCGATGCGGGCCACTGCCGAGCCGATCATGCACAGCGCCATCAGCCAGGTCAGCACGTTTTTCCGGCTGACGTAGAGATGGATTCTGTTTTTCATAGCGTCCTAAGTATAACAGAATCCGTCCCGGTTCGCAAGGAAAAAATCATAGGCTGCGCTTGCGTGGACGGATTTGTGTACAGGAAAATTGTTGTTTAGCGCCGAAAAACGCTGTCATTGCGAGGAGCGCAGCGACGTGGCAATCCCCCGGTTCTTCCGAGAAGTTCGTAAAACGGGGGTTCCGTCTACGGTAGCGGTCTGAAAAGTTGGGGGATTGCCACGACCAGTCTGCGGACTGGTCTCGCAATGACAGCTCTATTTATGCTGTAAACAACAATTTATCACTTTTGGGAAGAAGGAGCGGAACAATTAACGGAAGAGAGCTTGGTGGGCCGCGGCGAGGAAGCGTGGGTCGGTGCCGCAGCAGCCACCCAGAAGCTGGGCACCGTTTTCCCGGCATTGCAGGAGAATCGAGGAAAACTCCTCCGGCGCCATGGAGTATTCGGCAATTCCCTGGGGATTGATTACGGGATTGCCGGCATTGGGCTTGCAGAGCAGGGGGCCTTTCAGCGCTCTGCGAAGTCTGCTGACCAGTCCGGGAGTCATGGCATCCGCACCCACGCAGTTAAAGCCTACGGCAGCGGCTCCGGCTTTCTCCAATTCCCGAAGAACCGGCGCGGCGGGGGCTCCCGAGAACAGGGAACCGTCAGGCTGCATGGTAAACGAGTACATGCAGGCTCCGGCACACTCCAGCTCCGCGGCAGTGACAATGGCCTCAGCCTCCTGAGGATAGAGCAGGGTTTCCGCCACCAGAAGATCCACGCCGCCGTCCAGCAGGCCACGGATCTGGCGGCGGTAATTGTCCACCAGCAGGTCGAAGTTTTCTGGGTCCCAGCTTTCGCAGAAGGCGGCCAGGGTGGTCAGATCCCCAGCAATCAGACAGTCCGGCGCGGCGCTGCGGGAAAGGGCCGCCAAAGAGGCGTTAATCCGCTCCGTATGCTGCTCCATGCCCTGGGCCTTC
The DNA here is from genome assembly GCA_945486035.1 of uncultured Clostridia bacterium. Classification (GTDB taxonomy): domain Bacteria; phylum Bacillota; class Clostridia; order Oscillospirales; family Oscillospiraceae; genus Faecousia. The sequence continues at coordinate 404 of CALYTB010000019.1, read as the reverse complement.
AGGGCAATGGGCTGGGCCTGGAAGGTGGGAGCGTAGATAATCTGGCAGCCCGCGCGGGCATAAGCGCGCTGGAGAGCAACCAGCGATTCCGGGTTTTCCAGCACCCAAAGCTCGGTGCTGACACCCTTGGGCATACCGGCAAGTCGGAGATTGGAGCCGGTGGCTCCATCAAGAAGGCAGAGGCCCTCACGGATCTTTTGCTGAAATTCAGTGGTTGAAAGCATGGCGGATTCCTCCAGTAAATGATTCTTTAGCGAATCAGTGGACAGTTTCGGTATCCCCTTTGGGGATGATTTTGAAATAGTATTAGGTACCCTGGCAATATGGCAAATTGGTGTTTGTCGAGTATATGCTGTCATTGCGAGCCAGTGCGCACACTGGCGTGGCAATCCCCCGGTTGAAAG
>CALYTB010000018.1 GCA_945486035.1 uncultured Clostridia bacterium | reverse complement strand
CACCTTGCCAAGGTGGAGGTAGCGAGTTCGAGCCTCGTCACCCGCTCCAAAAAAGATTAGGAACGCCCAGCGTTCCTAATTTCATATGGTACCGTGGCCAAGTGGTAAGGCAAGAGTCTGCAAAACTCTCATTCGCCAGTTCAAATCTGGCCGGTACCTCCAAAAATCGGCAAGCTTCGACAGAAGATTGCCGATTTTTACTTGTTACTTACTCACTATTCACTCTTCACTATAATATTGAGAGTGGGTATTACGAGGATAAAAGAATTCTTGAACAGTGTGTTGAGATCAAAAAGCTTTTGATTTCTTCCATTAACACGGAGAAAAACAACTTGTTTACGCGTGCGCACCCGAAAAAACTGTCATTGCGAGCCAGTGCGCTTAAGTGGCGTGGCAATCCCCCGGTTGAAAGGAACCAGGTAACGATTATCACCAAAAACCGCGGAAACGCCCATCCTTTCGGGTGCTTTTCGGAACATTCCCCCTCTAACCGGGGGATTGCCACGACCAGTCTACGGACTGGTCTCGCAATGACAGAAAACTTTGAGGCAAAGCCGCTAAACAACAAGTTTTTTCATTGAACCAAAATCTTCATACCATCCTTTGACAGCCAACCCAAAAGCGCACCGACGGAAAGCGTTAGAAAAATTCCCAATGCATACGGTTTCCATGTTATCGTTTTCACCGACAATCACCCGAAGACAGGATATGTTTCCATAAAGCCTGCTATACCTGTTCCCTTATTTCAGCCAGCGGATGAAGGAATAAACGCTTCGTTCAACAAAAAAAGACATCCTTTCGGATGTCTTTTTTTGTTGAATGTTGTTTCACAGCAGGCTAACGACTCGGCCGGATGACCAAAAGAAATACCTGCGGCCCTCCGTCATATAAGCCGTTTACCGTCCGTCCCGGATCTGGAGGAGCTTGACCTTCAGGTCGTTCTCCATCTTCGCCATCTCCGCCTCGGCAGCCAGGCGCTGGGTGCGGCCCTCTGCCTGAATCTTCATCACATCATCCAGGGTCTGAATCAGTTCGGCATTGGTCTTCTTCAGGGTTTCGATGTCCACAATCCCCCGCTCTGCCTCCTTGGCGGTCTCCACGGAGGCCATGTGAAGCTTCTCTGCATTCTGCTTCAGCAGAGCGTTGGTAATATCCGTCACCTGCCGCTGGGCCTGAGCCGCCTCGGTGGAGTGGGCAATGCCCAGAGCCAGCACCATCTGGTTTTTCCACAGGGGAATGGTGTTCACCAGGGTGGTCTGGATCTTTTCAACCATCACATTGTCGTTATTCTGGATCATCCGGATCTGGGGCGCAGTCTGGATGGAGATGGCCCGGGTCAGCTCCAGGTCATGGATCTTCTTTTCGAACCGGGCGCACTTGTCCGCCAGATCCTTGGCCGCCTGAGCATCCTCGGCAAGGCCGGAGATTTTGGCCTGGTTTTCCAGTTCCTGCAGCTTCCCGGCGCGTACCTCCTGGAGCTTCTGCTTACCCGCCAGGATGTACATGGTCAGTTCCTTGAAGTAAGCCAGGTTCTGCTCATACATCTTATCCAGCAGCGCGGAATCCTTCAGCAGCCGCACCTGATGCTGTTCCAGGGCATCCGCGATCTTCTCCACGTTAACCTCCGCCTTGGCGTAGCGGTTCTTCATGGTTTCCAGCTTGTCTGCCTGCTTGCGGAAGAAGCCCAGGAAGCCCTTTTTCTCCTCATCGGCATCCATGCCCTTCAGCTCTCCCACCACACCGACAATCAGGTCGCCCACCTCCCCCAAATCCTGGGTGCGGGCATTGGCCAGGGCCGCATCGGAGAAATCCGCCATTTTCTTCTGAGTACCCGCGCCGTACTGCAGAATCTGGGCTGTATTCTCCACGTCAATCTTTGCGGCAAAGTCTGCCACCATCTGCCGTTCCTGAGGTGTCAGGGCAGGTTCCTCCACCTGGGGCTGCTGCAGGGCGGTCTCCTGAGCCACCTCCAGCTGAGGCTCCTCCACCAGCTCGGGCTCCAGGGTCAGGCTGGGAACAATGGGCTTGTTAAAGTCTTCCATAGTCATCCTCCTATTTCCATCAGATATTCTGTTTCTGGATTTTTGTCAGTTCATCCTCAGCCAGTCCCTCCCTGGCCAGCAGGGTGTTCAGCACGGAAATATCGCTGGACACATCCAGCGCAATCTCCTTGAATACGGAATCCAGCAGTTTTTCAAAGGCCAGATTCAGGGTATCCAGTGTATCCTCAATCTCCCGCTTGGATTTCTGAATGGTCTCTCCCTGAACAGGCTGCGCGTCCATCTCCGCGTAAGCGGTGAGGAGCTTCACCGTCATGGGCAGATAGTAATCCATCAGCTTTTTCAGATCGGGAACAATCTCCGGGTGTGCCTCCGCCCGCTGGAAAATCCGCTGGACAATCAGCTCCATCCGGGAGATCTTACCGGAGATTTCTTCTCCGGGGATGGCATCGTTGCAGCTGCGAATCTGCCTGATGAAGGCATTCCCACGATCCAGTACCTCCTGCACCTGGGCATTGGGGGCCGATGCGGCTTTCCGCTCCCGTTCGGCAGCCTCCCGGGCTTCCAGCAGCTTCTTCTCCTCGGCTTCCTGTTTCTGACGCGCCTCCAGCTCCAGACGGCTGCGTTCAAAATTACGGTAGGTTTCGTTGGTGGTAATCAGGCAGGTTTCCTCCTTGTCCAGGTGTCCTTCCAGGAAAAATCCCTTGTCAATCATCCGTCGGACCTCCCGGCGGACATATTTCTCGGATTTCCCCACGCTCCTGGCCAGCTTCTCCAGCGCCAGATGGGTACTCTGCCCCAGAGCCCTGCGGTAGCGGTTGAATCTGCTCAGCTCACACAGGTCGGAAATCCCGCTGCCCAATGCCAATACAGAACCGGCAAAGCACACCCCCAGCACCGCCACACCCCAGCTCAGAAAGGCCGTCCCCATCAGGGCAAAGGCCATCAGTCGGGTCAGCAGCGCAATCAGGAAGGAAAAGGAAAAGACACCCCCCACAGCCGTTTTCACCACGCCCCAGGCGGTCAACCCTCCGGTTTTCGCATAGACAGCAGGAAGCTTCGGTTTTTCCTGGGGAACATTGGGCTTTGCGATCTTGTATTCGGGCTTGGGACGGGAGACATTCTCCACCCCCTTGCGCACAGCCTGCGTGCTCATATCCACCGCTTTCCCAGCCAGATTGGAAATGGTCTGATTCAGTTTTTCGAAATCCCGGGAGCCAACGGCCCGATCCACAGCCTCCTGAATGCTGCGGCCCAGGTCGTCCCAGTCCGGGTACTGTGTGTTATTTGCCATACACATTCTCTCCATGTGATAATTTGCTTTCATTATAGCGTTTCGTCCCGAAAAAAACAAGCGCTACGGAAAAATAACCACAATTTCCTTTACAATTCACCCATTTCCGCGAATGACAATTTCATTTCAATTTCACGCAGCGTTTCGCTCAGGGCATTCGCCCTGCCGGTCTCCCGGAACCCAAAACGATGGTAGAGCCTGCGGGCCCCTTCGTTGTTCTCCAGAATCCAGAGTTCCGGTGTCCCCTCGCACATTGCCATAGCAAAGCGGAGCAGCCTGCTCCCATAACCTCTGCACTGCTGCTCGGGAAGGATGTACAGATTCTCAATCAAATTACTCCGCACAGATACGATCCCCACCGGCTCCGGGATCAGAAGCAGATAAACCGCCGTTCCCTTCTCCATTTCCCGGCGAAGGTATTCCGTCTGCGCCTGCGCAGAATGCCGCTCCACAAATTCCTCGGTGCAGAAGCTTCTGTGGGATTCCTTCCAGCTTTCCGAGTGAACATAGCCGGCATCAGCAAGGTTTTCCTCTGTCACCGGCACAATCCGGATTTCCTCCCGGCAAGCCCTCTTCCAGCGCAGCCAGTCCTTATCCAGCACAGTACACCGTTCCTTCACAAGAATCGTATCACAGGGAAATCCCGGGCGGGCTCCGCAGAAGGGAAGCCCCCGCCCCAACACACAGTCCCGGGTGAAGCAGTCCCCCTGCTGATGCTCTTTTCTGCACCCAAGGCAGCCTCCGCCCAAAAAAGTGGGACAGCTCCCGCAGTAAAACCCGCATTTCCCAAGCAGCTGTTCCTTCATAGCGTTCCCCTCTCTCCCACCGCAATTCGGATTTGATCTTCCTTTTCAATGCGTTATCGCTTATGGAATATGACATCTGTTCCTCAGGCCTATACCATCTGCTAAGCAGATATCCTAACGTCAGGTATATACCCCGTGACCGCAGGGAATGGTTATTATTGCAAAAAGCACGCCGAAGCGTGCTTTTTGCATGGCGGAGACGGTGGGATTCGAACCCACGTGTCCTTTCGGACAAACTGATTTCGAGTCAGCCCCGTTATGACCGCTTCGATACGTCTCCCTATTGGCCGTTACTCACGACCGGAATATTATATCAGCAAGTACCGGAAAAATCAAGGGTTTTCCTTCCGTTTTGCAAGCTCCAGAATCTCCTTCATCCGCTCACAGATTGCAGCGTAGTTTTCCCTCCGGTGAGGCCGCAGACACCCGGAGCAATCCTTGATTCCCTTGTCCGTATACCGGAAGCTGCCCCCGCACTTCTCCCCCAAAGCGTACAATGGGCAGTAGCAGAACAGGCAGCTGAAACGCTCCGGGTCCGCCCCCTTGTGACAAGGAAAATACTCACATTCCCTGTTCTGAAAAAAATCGTAATGGCTCATAGCTCCTCCAATCCCCGACCCAAACCGGATTCGGGTGTAAATTGTTGTTTACAAGAATTGTTTCAAATTACCTGTCATTGCGAACCAGCGGGCACGCTGGTTCGCAATCCCCCTGTTGAACGGAACCAGGTAACGATTACCACCAGAAATCGTAACGTTTCCCCGCTCTGTAGGGCAATTGTCGATACATTTCCCCTCTAACCGGGGGATTGCCACACCACTTAAGCGCACTGGTTCGCAATGACACGAAACTTGAAGACGAAGCCGCTAAACAACAATTTTCCATACCTCTTTGTACACCGTCAGCAATTCCCCTTGCGCTTTTCCTCATCTGTGGTACAATGCCATCAGAACTCCTTTATACTACCGTCCAGGGATATACCTGGGGCGGCTCCTTCCGAAAGGTCATCCGTTTTCCGGTGCGGGGGTGGGTAAATTCCACCATATGCGACCACAGGGCGATTTCACAAGCATCTTCCCGGGTGTCATACTTCCGTTCCCCCACCAGAGGCATTCCCCGGCTGGCGAACTGAACCCGGATCTGGTGGGTCCTCCCCGTATGCAGCCGTACCCAAACCCGGCTGAGATCCCCGGTCCTGTTCAACACCCGATAGCTCAGCACCGCCTCCTGGATTCCCTTTCCCGGTTCCGGCGCCACATAGGTCATTCGTCTGGCTTTGTCCCGGCCCAGCAGATCCCGAAGCTGCCCTTGCTCCGCATCAGGTATGCCGTGAATCACCGCCAGATACTCCTTGCCGAATTCGTCCTCCCGGATCTGGCGGGACAGCTCTGAGGCGGCGGAAGCGGAGCGCGCCAGCACCATCACGCCGCCCACCACCCGATCCAGCCGGTGAACCGTCCGCACATCGGCCTTTTCGTTCCCCAGTTCCCGGCGTACCAGCTCCGGGACACCTCCGGGCTCATCGGTGGCCAGTACCCGCTGTGGCTTGACACACACCAGAATATCCGCATCTGAATATAGAATCTCCATACCATTCTCCCCCGTGCTTTTCCATATCCTATCAAAAAATCAAAGGCAATGCAAGCGAAAGGAGCCATGTTCATGAAAATCGTCATTTTGGATGGTCACGCTTTAAACCCAGGTGACCTGGACTGGAAGTGTCTTGATCCATTCGGAGAGGTCACGCTCTATGACCGCACCGCCACAGAGGCCGAGGCCATCACCAGAAGCCAGGGGGCCGATATTCTTCTGACCAACAAAACACCCATCACCCCCACCCTCCTGGATGCCTGCCCCAGTGTCAGATTGGTCTGCGTACAGGCAACGGGGTATAATGTGGTCGACACAGCCGCCGCGAAAGCACGGGGTATCCCTGTGTGCAACGTTCCATCCTATGGCACAGATGCGGTTGCCCAATACACCTTCGCCCTGCTTCTGGAGCTGTGCCACCGAATCGGACTCCACGACACCCTGGTACACCAGGGCCGCTGGAGCGAATGCCCGGACTTCTGCTTCTGGGACACACCGCAAATGGAGCTGGCAGGAAAAACCATAGGCATCATCGGCTTCGGCAAAATCGGCAGAGCGGTAGGCCGTATTGCCCGGGCCTTCGGGATGAACGTCCTTGCCTATAGCCGCAGCCAATGCATCGAAGGGCAGTCCATCGGCTGCTATGTGGAGCTGGATGAGCTTCTGCAGCGCAGTGATATCATTTCCCTTCACTGTCCTCTGTTCCCGGAAACCAGAGAAATCATCAATGCGCAAACCATTGCCCGGATGAAGGATGGAGCAATCCTCCTCAACACCGCCCGAGGCCCGCTGATTTCCGAAGACGCGGTAGCCCGTGCGCTTCATACCGGAAAACTCCGGGGCGCCGCCATGGACGTGGTTACCCAAGAGCCTATCCCCACGGACAGCCCCCTGCTCACCGCGCCCAACTGTATCCTCACACCCCATATGGCCTGGGCTCCCACCGAAAGCCGAGCAAGGCTTCTGAACTGTGTAGCCGATAACATCCGCGCATTTCTGGAAGGCCATCCCCAGAACGTGGTCAATCCATAACCCAAACCGCACAGCGGCCCCGGTTAAATCCAACCAGGGCCGCTGATTTTATTCTTTTGGAATAAACAAATGTTTATTTGCAGTTTTCAAATGCACTTCGATCTTGCTGTAGGGGAGCCATTCATGGCTCCCGTAGGGCAGTATGTTTTCGCCGAAATGCGGAGTAAATCGGAACAATGTACCGCCGGGAGTGGTGAAACGCGCAGCGAATCAGAATTACAATGATTGCCAGTGGCAATCATTCCATAATTCAAATGAATGTCTCCCCTACAGTGTTTTACGTAGTAGTCTATAATCCTGACTTTCAAACAACAATTTACTTTTCTGTCAAATACAATCGACATTTACCGGCCGCAATCTTCGCCCCGGACACTTCAGTTCTTTCTCATCCATCTAAGGGTGCAGGCCCGGGAGTCCACGGAGCCGTCCAGATACACCGCATTCTCCTGAATTCTTTCGAAGCCAAGCTTTTGATGGAGCTTCAGAGAGGGAATGTTGTCCTTCGCCACATGGGAATACACCGGCCCGTCCAGTGAATCCAGCACCGCGCCCAGCAGCCGGGAGGCAAATCCGCTCCTCCGCTGATCCGGTGCGGTTTCCAGCGCGTTGATCAGAACCCCATCCCGATAGGGTTCCGTGCGCAGCGCACTGACATAGCTTCCTCCCTCTTCCCATACGGCATATACTGCCCCGGGAATCCGAAAAAAGCATTCCTGCAGATAGCGGTATAGATTCTCTTCCACCAGCCGCAGGCCAACCCCGGCAGGCTCCTCCGGATGATCACGCTTCGCTTTTTCCTGATTCCCCTGGAGATACACCCCCATCAGCTCCCCGAACCGCAATTCCCGGAGATTGTGGGCCAGAATCAGCATTGTGCGGCATCCCCTTTCGGATTTTATGTGAACAAGTGGGTTTATTCACCGGTTTATGCACATTTTCCACAGGTCTATCCACAGCCTGAGGGGATTTCCACGACGGCAAAACCGGCAATTATCCTTCAAATTCCTACATTTCGTTACTATTTGTCACCACTTTTTGAATATTGTGTGAATATCCATCCCAATATTCATTCACCGGTCATGACCGCCCCTACAACGCTTCGCCCAGAATGGATTTGGTAGCGTAGGCATTCAGGCGCATGTCCGCCACATTTCCAGCCAGGAACTCATAGTAGGCCTGGGCGCCAATCATAGCGCCGTTGTCCCCGCACAGCCGCAGCGGCGGCAGATACACCTGGGCTCCCAGCTCCCCGGCAGCCCTCAGAAGATCCCCCCGGATCCGGGAGTTTGCCGCTACGCCTCCCGCCACCGCCACCTTCCGGTAGCCTGTCCGCTCCAGGGCCATCACCACCCGGGGTGTTAGCGTATCCGACACCGCCGCAGAAAAACTGGCACACAGACTGGGAATATCCAAATCCTCCCCTACCTGCTCAGCATGGTGAATCAAGTTCAGGCTGGCGGTTTTCAGCCCGGAGAAGCTCATGTTGAAGGGGTTCTCCCCGGGCCTGCTCCTGGGCAGCTCGTATTTCCGGTCATCCCCGGTGAGTGCCATTTTATCCAGAGCAGCGCCGCCGGGATAGGGCATCCCCAGCACCCGGGCTACCTTGTCAAAGCACTCCCCCGCCGCGTCATCCAGGGTGGTACCCAGAATCTCCATCCGTGTGTAATCCTGCACGTCCACCAGCATGGTGTGGCCGCCGGATACCACCAGGCATAAAAAGGGCGGCTCCAGTTCGGGATAAGCAATGTAGTTTGCCGCGATGTGTCCGCGGATATGGTGAACGGGAATCAGAGGCTTGCCCATGGCAAACGCAGCGGCCTTGGCAAAATTCACACCCACCAGCACTGCCCCAATGAGGCCCGGGGCATAGGTCACCGCCACCGCATCCACATCATCCCGGGTCAGTCCCGCTTCCATCAGCGCCTGATCCGCCAGGGCATAAATCGCCTCAATATGCTTGCGGGAGGCAATCTCCGGCACCACACCGCCGTAAATCCGGTGCAGCTCCACCTGAGATGCGATGCAGTCCGTCAGCACCTGCCGTCCGTCCCGGACGATGGCCACGGCGGTTTCATCGCAGGAGGACTCCACAGCGAGAATATTCAAATTTCCCACTCCTTTCTCAGAATGAGGGCATCCTCCCGGGGGTCCCGGTAGTATCCCCGTCTCCGGCCGATTTCCTCAAAACCCAGCTTCGCATACAAGGCCCTTGCAGCCGCGTTGGAATCCCGAACCTCCAGGGTCAGACACCGGCTTCCCAAGTCTTTCAGGGAAGCCTCCAGCGCGTTCACCAGCGCCTCCCCCACCCCCTGCCGCCGAAACCGAGGCGCTACGGCAAGGTTCATCATATCCGTTTCATCTATCACCGTCTGGGAGCCCACATAGCCCGCAAGGCTTTCCCCTTCCATGGCCACCAGCCACACAGACAGGGGGTTATCCAGCTCCCCGGCCACGCTCTTTTCGCTCCAGGGCAAGGAAAAACACAGCTTTTCCAGTTCCGCCACCTGGGGTACCTCCGCGGCGGTCATTTTTCTGATTTCCATCACTTCGCCTCGTACCAGCTCTTTCCAAATTTGGCCTCGGCAGTGAGCGGCACGTTCAGCTGCGCCACGTTCTGCATCTGACTGCTCACTAACTGGGCCACCTGGGGCGCAATCTCCTGGGGGCACTCCACAATCAGTTCGTCATGGACCTGCAGCAGCAGCTCTGCCTCCGGAAATTGCTCACATAATGCTTCCTCCACCCGGATCATCGCCAGCTTAATGAGGTCGGCGGCGGTGCCCTGAATGGGCGAATTCAGCGCGATTCGCTCCGCTCCCTGCCGGATGTTGAAATTGCTGCTCTTCAGCTCAGGGATATACCGTTTTCTGCCATAGAGGGTCTGGGTATACCCCTTCTCCCGGGCATCATTCACCACCCGCTTCATATAGTCCCGAACACCCCGGTAGTTTGCCAGGTAATTCTCAATATATTGCTTGGCCTCATACCGGCTGACCCCGATGTCCTCCGCCAAGGAAAATTCGCTGATGCCGTAGACGATTCCGAAATTCACCGCCTTGGCATGCCGCCTCTGGAGAGCGGTCACCTGCTCCGGCGCAACCCCGAACACCTGGGCCGCGGTAGCGGTGTGGATGTCCTGTCCTTCGCAGAAGGAGCGCTGCATGGCTTCGTCCCCGGCAATGTGTGCCAGCACCCGCAGCTCAATCTGGCTGTAGTCCGCATCCACCAGCACGGAGCCTTCCTTTGGCACAAACATCTTTCGGATTTCCGCCCCCAGATCCGTGCGCACCGGGATGTTCTGCAAATTGGGCTCGGTGGAGGACAGCCGCCCGGTGGCAGTTACCAGGTTCTGGAAGGTGGTGTGAATCCGCCCATCCGCCCCAATCTCCTTAATCAAGCCGTCGGCATAGGTGGACTTCAGCTTGGTCAGCATCCGGTAGTCCATGATGGCTGGAATAATGGGATGGAAATCCTTCAGCTTCTCCAGCACCTCCGCATTGGTGGAGTAGCCTGTCTTGGTCTTCTTCACCGGGGGAAGGCCCAGCTTGTCAAAGAGCAGCTCCCCCAGCTGTTTTGTGGAGTTAATGTTGAAGGGTCCTCCGGAATAGGAGTAGATCAGTGTCTCACAGTCCTGAATCCGCTCCGAGAGCATCTTCCCGAACTGCACCAGCTGTTCCCGGTCAATGGCCACCCCCCGTTTTTCCATCCGATACAAAACCCGGCACAGCGGCAGCTCGATTTCCTCGTATAGCCGTTCCATCCCGTTTTCCCGGAGCTGCTTCTTCAGAATCTCTTTCAGATTCCACACCGCCTCCGCGCAGCCGATGGCATTCCCATCCTCCACGGTGGTGCCCAGGAAGGTGGTAGCCAGCTTGGAAACGGGGTAATCCGACTGGGAGGGGTTCAGGTCATAGGCTGCGAGAGCCGTATCAAACACACACTGCCCAAAGGAAATTCCCATCTCATCCAGGCGGTGCATGGTGGTTTTGCCGTCATGCAGGATCAGCATTTTTCCGGCAAAGGAAAGGCCCATCCCCGCCTCCATGGGAGTTAAAGCATACACACCCTTCGTACAGGCAACCCCCAGGCTGTCATCCCCTGCAATATAGAGCGCGTAAACCTCCTGATCCCCGGGAAACTCCTCCAGCCGGGGCAGCGCCTCTGGAGCGGCTACCGTGGACACAGGCGCCTCTGCCTCCGCCCCCCGCAGGCCGTATCTGTCAATCAGCCTTACAAATTCCAGCTTCTGGAACAGCTTGTAAAGCTCAGGGCGGTTATAGGGCTGCACGATGGCATCCCGTGGCGCGAAATCAATCGGTGCCTCCGGCCGGATGGTAGCCAGCTCATAGGAAAGGTAGGCACTCTCCTTCCCGCCTTCCAGCTTCTCCCGGAGCTTGGGCCGGATGGAAGCATCCTGAAGGTTTTCGTAAACCCCATCCAGGCTCCCATATTTCCGCAGCAGCTCTTCCGCGGTCTTGGGACCCACCCCGGCCACACCGGGGATGTTGTCGGAGGAATCTCCCATCAGGGCCTTCAGATCGATGAGTTTCTTCGGCTCGAAGCCATACTCCTCCCGGAACCGTTCTTCATCATAGACCGTTGCGGTAGTCTGACCGGGCTTGGAAATCACCAGCTTTACATGAACATTTTCATCAATGAGCTGCAAACTGTCCCGGTCGCCGGTGACGATAACACACTCCCATCCTTGCTCAGAGCAGATTTTCCCCACAGTACCGATCACATCGTCGGCTTCCCACCCCTGGCATTCATATATGGGAATGTTCATGGCCCGGAGCACATCCTTCATAATGGGCATCTGCATCGCCAGCTCCTCGGGCATACCTTTTCGGGTGGCCTTGTACCCATCATAGCGCAGATGCCGGAAGGTGGGGCCATGGAGGTCAAAGGCCACACAAATCGCATCGGGCTGCTCCTCCTTCTCCATCCGCTCCAGAATGTTCAGAAAACCGTATATGGCGTGGGTGTACAGTCCCTCCCGGGTGGTCAAGGGCTTTACGCCAAAGAACGCCCGGTTGATGACACTGTTTCCGTCTAAAATCAGAAGCTTCATACTCTTCTCCACTTGGTGCCCTGGGGAGTATCGATGATTTCAATTCCCCGGGCTTTCAGTTCATCCCGGATTCGGTCCGCCTCCGCAAAGTTCTTCTCCTTTTTGGCCGCCGTCCGGGAGGCCACCAAAGCATCAATCTCCGGGTCGGCCCTGGCGGCAGCTTCTTTTGCCTCCTGATCGCGGACCTTTTCCGCCGCGCTCAACAGATTCAGGGAAAGCACCCGGTCAAAGTCCGCCAGGGCAGCCAGCTTGGTGGCATCGGAGCACTTGGCCTTCAGTACATCATAGACCGCCGTCACCGCCAGAGAGGTGTTTAGATCGCCGTTCAGCGCACCCACAAAACGCTCCTTCAGCTTCTCAAGAGCAGAAGCATCCACTTCTCCCTCCGGCTTCAGGGTCGCAATTTTAGCAATCAGCTTCTGGTAGGCCAGAGCAGCATTGTCAAGGTTCTCCCAGCTGAATACCAGATTCCGCCGGTAATGGCTCTGCAGGCAGAAAAGCCGATAGGCCATGGGATCGTAGCCCTTGCTTTCCAGCAGGGAAACCGTCAGGAACTCCCCTTTGGACTTGCTCATCTTGCCGGTATCCGTATTCAGATGATGAACATGGAACCAGTAATTGCACCATTTGTGGCCCAGGTAACTTTCGGACTGGGCAATTTCATTGGTGTGGTGAGGGAAGGCATTGTCGATGCCACCGGCGTGGATGTCCAGATACTCACCCAGATACTTCATGGAAATACCGGAGCACTCAATGTGCCAGCCGGGATAGCCCACGCCCCAGGGAGAATCCCATTTCAGGGCCTGATCCTCGAATTTGGATTTGGTGAACCAGAGGACGAAGTCGTTCTTGTTGCGCTTGTTGGGGTCCTCCTCCACGCCCTCCCGGACACCCACCGCCAGATCTTCCTGGTCGTGATCGTTAAAAACGTAGTATTTGTCCAGCCTGGAGGTGTCGAAGTATACATTTCCTCCGGCCACATAAGCAAAGCCCTTATCCAGAAGCCCGGATACAATTCTAATGAATTCGTCAATGCACCCGGTGGCGGGCTGCACCACATCGGGACGCTTGATGTTCAGCTTGTCGCAGTCGTCGAAAAAGGCATCCGTATAGAACTTGGCGATTTCCATGACGGACTTATTCTCCCGCTTGGCACCTTTGAGCATCTTGTCCTCGCCGGTGTCGGCATCGGAGGCCAGGTGGCCCACATCCGTAATATTCATCACCCGCTTGACGTTGTAGCCCAGATAACGCAGGGATTTTTCCAGTACGTCCTCCATGATGTAGGTACGCAGATTGCCGATGTGGGCATAGTGATACACCGTGGGACCGCAGGTGTACATCTTCACCTCATCCGGAGCATTCGGGGTAAACAGTTCTTTTTTGTGGGACAGAGAATTGTAAAGATACATGGTTGATTCCTCCAATCGTAATGGAAACATGCGATGATTCCGCAAGAAAAAAAGCCTCCTGTACCCATCGTACAAGAGGCGGTTTTGGCCGCGGTTCCACTCTCATTTTTCTCTTTTGTTCACTTTTCCCGCTCCCGGACGCACTTTCCCCCGCCGACTGTCCGCCCGGGCTCCCAGCCAACGGCCCGTGCTCTCTGATGGATCGAATCGGAGTACTCTTTCCGTTCATCGCAGGTCTTACTATTGGCTATTTTACCATTATTCCCAGAGCTTTGTCAAGCATTCCCGGGAGAATCCCGGTTTTTTTCCATGCACCTCCATCAGCGGAAAATTTACATAAATTTCTGATTATTAAGAAATTCTTACACTATTGACAATTCGCCCTTTTTCCCGTTATAATAGCCATGTCAAATATGATGAAAGGGAGGTAACGTTATGAATCGCTCCTTCTATAATCACTCACACACGGGACTGCGCCGAATGCTCTGTGTCGTCCTGGCGGTCCTGCTTCTGACCGCTTTTATCTCCGGCTGCAGCAAAAAGCCGGAGGAAACCCAGCCCAGCACCGACAGCATGCTGGATCTGGGCAACAACACCTCTGCCCCCACTGAGACTACCCCCTCTTCGGATCCTTCCACGGAACCCACCTCCGAGACCATTGACCCCGAGCTTCTGAACATCCGCAATGCCCCCAGCATGACCGGCACCGTTATCGGACATCTGAATCCCGGAACGAAAATCGATATTCTTCGTGAGGAAACCTCTGAGAATCTTCGCTGGGCCCTGATCCGCGAGGGCTGGATCTGCATCGAGTATCTGGAGCAGTATCAGGGACCTGACGGTATCATCCTCGGCGGCGACACAGAGACCACCGCCCCCACCGAAACCAAACCTCAGGAGACCACCAAGCCTACCACCGGCAACACCGGAAATACCGGCAACACCGGAAATACCGGCAACACCGGAAATACCGGGAACACCGGCAACGCCGGAACCAATACCGGCACCGGTACCACCACAAGTATTCCCGCGGTTGTCACAGGCTCTGAGCTGAATATCCGCAAGGATACCAGCACGACCAGTGATATTGTTGGCCAGTATAAGTATGGCGACCGGATCACCATCCTGGAGACCTCGGGCAGTTGGGGCCGCACCGACAAGGGCTGGGTCCATATGGACTATGTCTACAAGGACGGCACCACCGGAAAGAGCCCCTGTAAGGGCGTGGTCACCACCAACGGTCTGAATATCCGCAGCGGTCCGGGCACCAAGTATGATGCCGTCGGTTCCCTGAACACCGGCGCCCGTGTCAACGTTCTGGAGCGGATTCAGATCGGCGACAGCTGGTGGGGCTGCATTGACAAGGGCTGGATTTCCCTGGGCTATGTCTATGTGGATGGCACCGAAGGCGACGGCGCTGGCTACGGTACCGTTACCGGCGATGCGGTAAATGTCCGCAGCGGTCCCGGCACCGGCTTCGATAGGGTCGGCAGCCTGAACTCCGGCGACGATGTGGATATCCTCTTCCAGATTGAAATCGGCGATACGGCCTGGGGCTGCATCGGCGTAGGCAAGTGGATCTGCATGGATTATGTAGGCATGGGCTAACCAATTCCATTCCCTGGGCTTCCGCTTGGAAGCCCAGGGTTTCTGTTTAGGAGGAAACAATGCTCAATTCAGATGGCTTTGATTTGTGGGCTGACGGCTATGACCGCAGTGTTCAGGTATCCGATGAACAAAACACTTATCCCTTTGCCGGATACAAACAGGTACTCGGGACGATTTACTCCGCTGTTCGGGAAATGGACGCCCGGCGTGTGTTGGATATTGGCTTCGGTACAGGAATTCTGACCACACGCCTGTACCGGGACGGCTGTCACATCACCGGAATTGATTTCTCCGAAAGAATGATTCAAATTGCCCGGAGCAAAATGCCGGATGCAGTTCTGATTCGGCACGATTTTACTGCCGGTCTTCCCCACCGGCTGGAGCGCGAAATCTTCGATGCCATTATCTGCACCTACGCCATCCATCATCTTCCGGATGCGCAAAAAGCACCTTTCTTGTCACAGCTGCAGGCGCACCTGGCTCCCGGCGGCAGCATCTTCCTCGGAGATGTGGCCTTTCCCTCCCGAAGCGATTTGGATTCCTGCCGAAGAAACAGCGGTGACGAATGGGACGATGAGGAATTCTACCTTGTAGCAGACGAAATGATACCATTCTTCCCCGGCGCGCGTTTCGAACCGATCTCCTTCTGCTCCGGCATCCTGACGATTCCCCACCTCTGACCCCCACCACCCTCGCACCTCGTTTTCCCTCCCCGCATAGCCCTTTCAGTTCCTCCCCGCGACAAATTGTTATTTGGCGAGCTGTGCCCCGATTACCTGTCATTGCCATGAAAAACGCTGTCATTGCGAACCAGTGCGCTTAAGTGGTGTGGCAATCCCCCCGTTGAATGGAACCCGGTAACGATTGCCTCCAAAAAACGTGAATTCTTCCGCACTTTTGGGTACTTGTCGCAGCATTGTACGTCTAACTGTGGGATTGCCACGGAAGTCCTGCGCACTGGCTCGCAATGACAGCATGAACGTACAAACAACAACTACCTTTTATCCTTATCAAAAAGCACCTGTATCTCCTCAACCGTCTGTACCGCATCCAGCTCTCACTCCACCCTGGACACATATCCCCTTCCACACGCCGCCAGTATCAAAGAATCATACCGGTGTCCAATGTCACACTCCGTGATTTCTCTCTTGACTTCTCCAGCATAACCGTCCAGAATACCCCTTATTCTCACGCCTCTCCCGAACCCACCCGACCTCAGCATCGTTTCGTATCCCCCTTATTCCGGGAACCCAGGCACCAAATCGTCAACAGAATCGTGACAACCCAAAATCCTCTTGCAGCCACAGCATTTTCTTCTTGACTTCTCCCCCACTCTGGTCTAAAATATCCCTTGATCACATGTTTAACCACTTTAGGATAATCCCCTCAACTTCATATCCGGGTGTGGCCCAGTTGGTAGGGCGCCTGGTTTGGGACCAGGATGCCGCGAGTTCGAGTCTCGCCACTCGGACCAAAAATGCAGGAATGGCTTGATGCCATCCCTGCATTTTTCTTTTGAATGCGAGACTCGAAAGATCAAATCGCAATATGCCGGTGGCATATTGCTGCCACCAGTGCAAACACTGGTGGCTACCTCTATCTGCGCCTACCGGCGCAGATGCAAACGAGTCTCGCCACTCGGACCAAAACCGCCAGTTTTCATTATGAAAACTGGCGGTTTTGTCACTTTGTAGAATGTTTTCTCTCTATCTAAACGGATTGTTTACAACCACACGCACTTGTGATATGCTGTAATTAGGACTCACCTATTATAGACAGATTTAAGAAGGAGGGCTCATACTATGCTTAAACGCGATGATGCATTCAAAACTGTTGTCAAATTTTCTACACCTATAGTCGAGAATGGCAAATCGTCCTTATCTATTGGAACCGGCTTTTTCCTTGCCAAAGACGATTCGCATTTATTCTTGATTACAGCTAATCATGTAGTAAGAAAATTCAACGCTAATACAGTTGTGTCCATGGCAGGTAAAAGCAACAATGTAATTAATGTTACCCTAAACCAGCTGAAAACTGCTGTAAATATCATCAGTCATCCGACCGCAGATGTTAGTGCTATTACCATCAATATCGCATTTTTCAACAGTCTTAACGCTGCAGTTATGATTTATTCGCCTTCATTAATTGATACAAATCGGATTAATTCCATTTCAAGAGATGAAGAACTAACAAGCATCGGTTTCCCCAACGGTCTAGGAATCGGTGCATTGTTTGAGCCCTTTTCTTTTAGATCGTATCCTGCGTCTAATATTGTAAAAAATGTTCAGCTTGACAATGGGTATGTTTCCGATGTCTTTTTTCTTGAAAATGCAAGTTGTGGCGGTTACAGCGGATGTCCCGTTATTGATTTAGGATACAGAGTTACCGGCCTAATGACTCAAACCTCCAATACATACATTTACGGCGTGATGCACGGAACAATGTCTGATAACACTGGCGGAAAAATGGCAGTTGTCACACCTGCATACTATATCTTGCAAATCATCTAAAAGTCAGTAACGCATATATATTTGTATTATTGCTCTAACATCCTGCATAATAATTTCTCCGATTCCCGGTACAGCACCGGGGAAGTTTGGGGATAAGTGAGGTTATCAGGCAGTTCATCGAACAACCCGATTTCCTGCATTTCGCTCTCAGGCAGTTCCCCGATGGAATGCACCACCGCAAGAAACACCATACCGTTGGAGCAACGGAACGGATTAAAGCCCCAGTAATCACAGACAGGATACACATCCGCATCCCGGATTCCGCTTTCCTCGAACAGCTCACGCTTTGCCGCTTCCAGCGGTGTTTCTCCATCCTCAATATGACCGCCCTGGGTTTCCCAAGTGTCACGCTTCTTGTGTCTGGACAGAATCCACTTTCCCTTGTAGTTGGAGCAGATCACCGTGTATTTGTAAGACGGTAGATAGTTCAGCGGAAACACTCTACATTTCAGAACCTTCCGAAGCCCCTCTCTATCCGTGATCTCGTCATCCAGAGAAATACCAAGCTCCTTGCATTTGTCGATTGCAAGATCATGATCCTGCAAGGCGGCTTTCCGGTACCAAAATGCAGCCTGTTCCATATCCCGCTCCACGCCGATGCCATCCTCATAGAACCAGGCCAGATTGCATTGTCCGTCCCGGTCACCGTGATCAGCCGCTCGGCGTGTCCACCAAGCAGCCTTAGCAAGATCCTTTTCCACTCCCAGTCCATCGTAATAGAAATATCCGACCTGGCACTCCGCAAGCGGATACCCCTGCTCCGCAAACACCAAATGGCCTTCAAAGCATTTCTCATATTGCTGGGTATCGAAGTATTTTTCTATCAACTCATTGCAGATGTCCAGTTCTCTGCACGGCTTGTAATAGCTATCCGCCATAGTCGTTCACCTCGCTCATTTGTTTGAATTATATCACATAATTCTCCAATTTGTAAAGCCACATATTCTCTGTGCTTTAGCAAAAACTACGCTAAAGGAGTGGTTTTATGAACGTGCAAGAACTTGTGAAGCAGACCTTAGATCAAATCCCGCAGGCGAATTCCAACGCAAAGCGGATCGTCGGACTCGTGAAAGAGGGCGGCAGAATCACCGGGTATCAGCTCTCCGACAACTCCATTGTGGAGAAGCAGCAGGCGGTGAACATGGCAAAGCAGGGTCAGATTGCGGGCGTTGGCATCGCCCACCGTGGAGATACCGAATACCTCAAATCCATCCCTGATGGCAGCGAGAACAATAACCTCGGTAACCTGCCCTCTGTTTCTCCCCAGTCCTAATACTTTGCCCGTCGGAGTACAACTCCGGCGGGCTTTCTTTGTTTATGGCTGCTCAGATTTTACGCCTGATGTTGCATTTTAAGTCTTTCTCTGATACAATACCCATATAAAATCGTCGCACAAAAAACATCTTCTTTTACGACACAATTCCCATTTCAATTCAGAGAGGTGTACTTATGAAAAACGAAGTTCCAAATGAACAGGGTTCCGTAGAGAAAGAGTTTGCACTGGAAAGCATCATTTCCTCTGCTGTCCAGCTTCCCGGTGTTAAGGTTGATCGAAAGAGATTTCTTGCAGAAATCTTTGCATCTGAGGATTATCCTATTCAGGATGTCCTTGATCTTGGTCCCATCGCCGTGGGTGTTTCTCAGGACAAACTTGCCTTAATTGCTCACAAGCTGATTCTGAAACGGACAAGTCAGTCTTCCGCAGCTTCCTTTGTCACCGGCATTCCCGGCGGTCTTGCAATGGCTGCTACTATCCCTGCTGATGTCCTGCAGTTTTTCGGAATGGCTTTGCGGCTTGCACAGGAATTGTCCTATCTTTACGGTGCCCAGGACTTGTGGCAGAACGGACAGCTGGATGATGAAAAGGTGAAGAACCAGTTGTTATTGTACTGTGGTGTTATGTTTGGTGTTTCCGGTGCTGTTTCCGGTGTCCGCATTCTGTCTACACAGATTGCAAAAACCACACTAAAAAAGCTTCCCCAGAAAGCGCTAACCAAAACATTCTGGTATCCCATTGTCAAGCAAATCGGAAAAGCCATTGGTGTCAAGGTCACAAAGTCCACTGTTGCCAAGGGTGTGTCCAAAGCCATCCCCGTAATCGGTGGTGTTATTTCCGGTGGTCTGAACTTTGCGTCCATGATGCCTATGGCAAATCGTCTGCAAATTGCTCTGGACAGTGCATCCTTCGGATATACCGAAGAGGACCTAGCAAATGACATCATTGAAATTGAGAGCATCACTGTCGATGATTCTGAAACCGACACTGCACCTGTTGAACCTACCAGTGAGGATGTGAAAGCAAAAATCGTCGAAGGCAGCAAGAAAACACTTAACAGCATTTCCGGTTTCTTCGCAAAAAAGAAGCCCGCTGCTACAGTCCAGAAGGACGAAGATGTTTTTGAAACGCTCAATAAACTGTCTGAACTGAAAGACCGTGGTATTCTCACACAGGAAGAATTTGATGCTAAAAAAGCTGAGTTGCTTTCTCGTCTGTAACGTTAATCCGGCTGGATCCTCCAGCCGGATTTTTTCTTACACTCTGCAAGCCTTCTGCCGTTCTATCTCCCTTTTCACTTCCCCAATCATCACCGCCAGTTTCTCCTCGCATTCTTCGCGGGTTTTGGCATAGACATTTCGAGAAATCCGCTTGCCGTGGGCATCTCTGGGGGAGTATTTCCCTTCCCAGAGGTGGTCATTGATCTGGTATAGACAGCCTGTCCCGCTTTTGCGGTGCTTGAACGGGGTTGGCTGGAAGTCCACCCTCTGGGCGTTGGCTCTTTCCTCCTCGGTGGGCATGGGCGTGTCGGTTTTCCCAATCTGACGGTCAATTTTCACCGCCGCCTGCTGCTGCATCAGGTCGGTAACGTGGGAATAAATGTCCAGCGTAGTTGCCGATGATACGTGACCGATGATTGTGGACAGAGTCTTCACATCCATGCCATGCTCCAGCGCCATGGTCGCGAAAGTGTGTCTCAAATCATGAAAACGCACTACCTTGCAGCCTGCCCGTTCCAGGGTTTGCTGCATCCTGCGGCGAACGAAATTCTGGGTCAAAGGGGCGTCCTCCTTCGCCGGGGACGGGAACATCCAGCGGGAATTGATAGTCTCTTTGTACCGCTTCAGCACTTCCAAAAGCGACTCCGGCAGGATCACGGTACGGATGGAGGACTTGGTTTTCGGCTCGGTGATTTGCAGCTTGCCGCCGAGATAGCACATGGATTTATCAATCCGCAACTCCCCGGTTCTGAAATTCAGGTCGGTCCATTGCAGCGCCAGAATCTCCCCCAGCCGCATGCCCGTGCCCAGCTCCAGCAGGAACAATTCATAGTATCCATCCTGCCTTGCCTGTATCAGAAACCGCTGCATTTCCTCCTGGGTCAGCACCTGCATCTCCCGGCTCTTCTTGGGCGGCAGCTTGCAGCCGATGGCAGGATTGGTTCGGATCAGTCCCTCCTGCACCGCTTTTTCCAGTGCCGAGCGGCAGCTGGCGTGGCAGACCCGAACCATGCGGTCGGAAAGCCCCGGGCCAAACTGCTCTACACGAATCAGCCGTCCGCTGGTTTTCAGCCTGGCATAGAACTGCTGCAAGTCGTTCTGGGTCAGTTTGTTCAGCGGGATCTGTCCCAGTTCCGGGATGATGTGTTTGTAGATCCGGTCGGCGTAACCCTCCTGTGTTCTGGGGCTGATTTGGGGCTTGCAGTAGGTCTCATACCAGAACGCCATCCACTCCCCGAAGGGCATATCCTCCCGGCACTTGCGGATGGGCGGCGCGCATTCCTCCCGCAGCTTGTTCAGTTTATCCAGGCATTCCGTCCGGGTTTTGCCCAGCACATTTTTCGTTTTCGGCAGGCCGTTATCGTCGTACCCGATGACAACCCGGCCCTCCCAGCGCCCATCCTTCCGTTTCCGCAGGGTTCCTGTTCCACTTTTTCGTTTCTTTGCCATGGTTCAACCTCACATAATCTCGTCTAGGAATCCGCCCACAACTCCCGCCGCCTTGCGGTGCATATCTGTGGTCATATGGGTGTAGGTATCCAGCGTGAAGGATGCGTTGGTGTGTCCCAAAATCCCTGACAGGGTTTTCGCATCCACGCCGCTGTTCAGCGCATGTGTCGCGAACGTATGTCTCAAATCGTGGAAACGAATGAGGGGAAGCTCCGCGTTTTTCAGCAGGGCTTTCAGGTGCCGGTATGCGCTGGACGGATTCATGGGCAGCTCCGGCACCGTGGGATTGTGGAAAATCCACTCGCTGTAGGATTTCTTTTTCCGCTGTTTCAGGATTTCCGCCGTGCTGGGCGGCAGGAGAATGGTTCTTGCGCCGGATTCCGTTTTGGTTTCTCCCACCCGGATGCCGCCGCCCTTTCGGTTGCTCACCGAGCGGTGGATATGGAGCCTGCCGGTCTTGTCATCGAAGTCCTGCCACTTGAGACCGCAGATTTCTCCCCGGCGCATTCCTGTAGTCAGCTCCGTGTAGAAGAAGTCATACCACAGCGGATCCTGCTTCAGCGCTTCCATGAATTATTCCAGCTGCTCCTCCGTCAGAATCTGCTTGGGCGCATAGTTCACCTTGGGAATGATGGTGCCTTCGGTGGGATTTTTCGGGATCAGCCGCTCCCGCACCGCCGCGTCCAGCGCCTGATGGAGCATCATGTGAACGCGGCGGATAAAGGTGTCCGACAGGGCATTCCCCTTCTCATAATGCTCGCTGACACGCCCGTTCTCCCGGAGCCAGTTGTACATTTTCTGGATGTCGGCGGTGGTGATGGAGCCGATCTTTTCGTCCCCCAGCAGGGGCTTGATGTGGTGCTCCGTTATGCTTTTATAGCTGCTCAGGGTGCTTTCCCGGACGGTCAGGGTCATGTAATCTGCCAGCCATTTATCCAGCCACTGCCCCAGCGTCAAGCCGGATTCTTCCGTCAGCTCCACGTCCCGATATTCCTCCATCCGGCTGTGGAGCTTTTTCAGAAGTTCCCCCTGGGTTTTAGCAAACACCGAGCGAAAGATGGGACTGCCGTCGGCCTTGTGTCCCACCACGATTCTGCCCTCCCAGCGTCCGTCGCTGCGCTTGCGTACCAGTCCGTCACCTGCGGGTCTTCGTTTTGCCATGTGCATCCCTCCCCTGTGTCAGCTCACAACACTACCACAGAAACCGGGTGATAGCTATTCGTAATTTCCAACAATTTTCCTCCTTTTCAATCTGGTTGGTTTTTTGAGATTTTCTGAGGGAAAATGGCACCGACCCAGTCCGTGACCCACATGGAAACGTTGCGGCTCTAAGGGAATTCGGTTCTACGGCACCTATCACGACCCACAGCCCCGTTTACCGACCCCTAATGGAATTTCGTCCTTTTGTTATGGAAACGGCTTGTATTCCCGGTAAACCCCCGTTTTCTTGGAGGGCATTGCCCGACAATGTCACATGCCAGATAGGCGCTGACGCCTATCCTTTCTCCTGCTTGATTTTCGGCCCAGCGCTTTTACGCTCTTCTTCCGTCCAATCCCAAAATCCGCAAATCCCGATATTTCCAACTTTTCCGAGAAAATGCCCCGGCGGTGTATCACCGGGGCATCGTGTCTGTCTGCAGGTGCGTTCGGGTCTTCCCTGGCATTCAGGCTCTGTGGCGTCCAAACCGGCGCGTAACCGCCGTCAATTTCGGCAAACCCCGGTCGGGTGGTATCTCACCCTTACCGGGGAGGAAAATCGGAAACGCCCCGCACAATCGGCTCAAAGCGTGGCAAGCTTTTTAAGCCGTGCTATCTCGTTGGCTTTTGCCTGTTATTCCACGAAATATTCCTTCGCTTCCTGAATGGGCCGGATGGTATACAGCAGACTCCCGTTGCGCTTGGTTCCATCCTGCAACGTCACTGTGGTCGGCTCCGTGTAGAGCAGCCGCTTTTCCACCAGACTGTCCACGTGCTTTTTCACCGTGTTGCGGCTCATGCCCACCGCTTCCCCGATGGTGCGGTAGCTGGGGTAGCACTGGTAGGTCTCCCGGTTCTCGCATTTCAGCAGGAATGCGTACACCGCCAGCTCTCCCGGCGTCAGCCCCAACTGGAAA
>CALYTB010000017.1 GCA_945486035.1 uncultured Clostridia bacterium | reverse complement strand
CTCCCCTACAGCAAGGACGAAGTGCGTTTGAAAACTGTAAACAACAATTTGTCGTATTGCTGAGTTTAGGCGATAAGTATTCTTTTTACCGTCATATCCCAGCCCTCTCAACCTCATAGTTTTTTCCTATTTAAGAAGCTTCTTGTATCATTCCTCCTGGATGATCGACGTCATTTCCCCTTCTTTTGACATACGGGTTGTCATTGTGTCCAATCTCCAAAAACTTTTTTTGTGCAGGGTGTTGACAAATGGCATCTCAGGGTGTAGAATGCTCCTTGTGAAGGCGAAGGCGTCTTTGAGCAGAAGCTCATAGACGCCTTCGCCTCTTTTTTATAATCATCCAAAGGAGTGTCGATTATGGGTAGCGTATCCGATTATTTTGGCTGTTTGGTATTTGACGACCGGGTTATGAAGGCGAATTTGAGCGCCGGCGTATACCAGTCCCTGAGAGAAACCATCGATCATGGCGCAAAGCTGGAGCCCGGCGTGGCCAATTCCGTTGCTGCTGCCATGAAGGACTGGGCGGTCGCCAACGGCGCAACCCACTATACCCACTGGTTCCAGCCCCTCACCGGGATTACCGCCGAAAAGCATGACAGCTTTATCTCCCCTGCCCCAGACGGCGGTGTCATCATGGATTTCTCCGGAAAGGAACTGATTAAGGGCGAACCCGACGCCTCCTCCTTCCCCTCCGGCGGTCTGCGGGCCACCTTCGAAGCCCGGGGCTACACCGCCTGGGATCCCACTTCCTACGCCTTTATCAAAGGAACCACACTTTGCATTCCCACTGCCTTCTGTTCCTACGGCGGTGAGGCATTGGACAAGAAAACCCCGCTGCTTCGTTCCATGGAGGCCCTGAACCGTCAGGCCATGCGGATTCTGAAGCTGTTCGGGAACACCGATGTGAAGTGTGTCCGCACCTCCGTTGGCCCGGAGCAGGAATACTTCCTGATTCCCAAGGAGCTGTACGAGAAGCGCAAAGACCTGATTTATACCGGCAGAACCCTCTTCGGTGCCAGACCTCCCAAGGGTCAGGAAATGGACGACCACTATTTCGGTGTCATCAAGCCCCGGGTAGCCGCTTACATGGCCGATCTGAATACGGAGCTGTGGAAGCTTGGTATTCTGGCAAAGACCGAGCATAACGAGGTTGCCCCCGCTCAGCATGAACTGGCTCCCATCTACACCACGACCAACATCGCGACAGACCACAACCAACTGACCATGGAGATTATGCAGAAGGTTGCCGCCAAGCACGGTCTGGTGTGCCTGCTCCACGAAAAGCCCTTTGCGGGGGTCAACGGTTCCGGCAAACACAACAACTGGTCCATTGCCACGGACACCGGCGTTAACCTCCTGTCCCCCGGTGACACGCCTTCGGAAAATGCCCAGTTCCTTCTGTTCCTGTGCGCCGTCATCAAGGCTGTGGATGACTATCAGGATTTGCTGCGGCTCAGCGTTGCAACCGCCGGGAATGACCACCGTCTGGGTGCCAACGAAGCGCCTCCCGCGGTGGTGTCCATGTTCCTGGGTGATGAGCTGACCGCCATCCTGGATGCCATCGAAACCGATACCCCCTACTGCGCAGCAAAGAAAACCACAATGAAGCTGGGGGTCGATGTCCTGCCCCGGTTTGCCCGGGATACCACGGACCGGAACCGCACCTCTCCCTTCGCCTTTACCGGCAATAAATTTGAATTCCGTATGGTCGGCTCCTCCAATTCCATTGCCTGTGCCAACATTATGCTCAACGCCGCCGTTGCAGAATCCCTGAAGGTCTACGCTGACCGTCTGGAGGGAGCGGAAGACTTCGAAACCTCTCTTCACGCCATGATTAAGAAGACCATCAAGGATCACAAGCGGATCATTTTCAACGGAAACGGCTATGATGAATCCTGGCTGAAGGAGGCCGCCAAGCGGGGGCTGAGCAACTATCCCACCACACCGGACTGCATGCCCCATATTCTCGACGAGAAAAACGTTCGGATGCTGACCACCCATAAAGTCTTCTCCGTTGCCGAGATTGAGTCCCGCTGTGAAATCATGCTGGAGAACTACTGCAAGACGGTGATCATTGAAGCCAATACGATGATCGATATGGCCCGCAGGGAGATTCTTCCCGCAGTGGCGGCCTACTCCGCTGAGCTTGCAAGGGATGCCGCGGCAAAGAAGACAGTTGCGCCCACACTGAACTGTGATTATGAAACCGGCCTGGTTATCAAACTCTCCCGCCTTGCCGATCAGATTTCCGTCAAGGCGGATGAACTGGAGGTCTCTCTGCTGGATCTTAAGACCATTTCCGATGTTAAAGAGCAGTCCTATGCCATTCGTGACACGGTTCTCGGCAAGATGGCAGCCTTACGGGCCGTAGCCGATGAAGCGGAAACCCATACCGCCCAGGAATACTGGCCCTTCCCCACCTACGGAGATCTGCTGTTCGGCGTTCGTTAACCCACCCCGGCTTCGCTGCATGCCATCACAAATACGCACGGCACCCCATCGGGAGGAGCCGACCACTCCTCCCGGATGGCAGCGGCGGATTATGTTTCAATTCTGCAAGGAGGTAAGATTATGAGTGAAGTATGGAGTGTATGGTTCCTGATTGGAGCGGCATTGGTTTTTTGGATGCAGGCAGGATTTGCCATGGTTGAGGCCGGTTTTACCCGTGCCAAAAATACCGGCAACATCATTATGAAAAACCTCATGGACTTCTGCATCGGCACCGTGGTATTCATTGTCATTGGCTTCAGCCTTCTGATGGGCGAAGATCTTTTCGGCTTCATTGGCAAGCCCGGCTTTGATCTGTTCACCGCCTATGACGAATTCGATTTTTCCAGCTTTGTATTTAATCTGGTGTTCTGTGCCACCACAGCCACCATCGTCTCCGGTGCCATGGCAGAGCGCACCAAATTCCTGTCCTACTGCATCTATTCCGGTGTGATTTCCGCATTGATTTATCCCATTGAAGCCCACTGGATCTGGGGCGGCGGCTGGCTCGCTCAGCTCGGCTTCCACGATTTCGCCGGCTCCTGCGCCATCCACATGGTTGGCGGCATCTCCGCCCTGATCGGCGCCAAACTGCTCGGACCCCGTATCGGCAAGTTTACAAAGGATGCCTCCGGCAAAATTACCAAAGTGAACGCCTTCCCTGGCCATAGCATTGCGCTGGGCGCTCTTGGTGTTTTCATCCTCTGGCTGGGCTGGTACGGCTTCAACGGTGCCGCGGCAACTTCCGTCGAACAGCTGGGCTCCATTTTCCTGACCACCACCGTGGCCCCCGCCGTAGCAACCGTGGTATGTATGATCTTCACCTGGGTCAAGTACGGCAAGCCCGATGTTTCCATGTGTCTGAATGCTTCCCTGGCAGGCCTCGTGGCCATTACCGCCCCCTGTGATGTTACCGATTGCCTGGGCGCGGTTGTCATCGGTGGTGTCTCCGGTGTGCTGGTTGTATTCGGCGTGTGGCTTCTCGACAATGTCCTTCGCATTGACGACCCCGTGGGCGCTGTGGCCGTCCACTGCATGAACGGCATCTGGGGCACCCTGGCTGTAGGCCTGTTTGCCACCGATACCGCTCCCGGATACTCCATTGCCAATTCCTCCGGCAAAACCCTGGTGGGCCTGTTTTACGGCGGCGGTTTTGAGATGATGGGTCTGCAGCTGCTGGGCTTTATCAGCGTTGCCGCCTGGACCGTTGTTACCATCACCATTACATTCTTCATCATCAAGTCCGCCATTGGGCTCCGGGTCTCCCGGGAGGAAGAGATCACCGGCCTGGATGCTACCGAACACGGTCTCCCCTCCGCTTATGCCGGCTTCGCCATGCTGCCTGATATGGTAGAGGAAGAGCAGGCCCCCGTCGTTGTTACCGGCGACGTACCCGCGGCAGAGGCGATCCCCGTGAAGAAGATGCCCGCCTTCGAGGAAGGCACCGGTCCCAAGTTCACCAAGGTGGAGATTATCTGCAAGGAGAACCGTCTGGAGGCGCTGAAGGATGCCATGATGAGCATCGGCATCACCGGTATGACCGTTTCTCATGTCCTTGGCTGCGGTTTGCAGAAGGGCAAGCCGGAATACTACCGCGGTGTTCCTGTAGAAACCAACCTTCTGCCCAAGGTTCAGGTGGACATCGTTGTCAGCAAAGTGCCTGTCCGCGCTGTCATTGAAACCGCGAAGAAGGTTTTGTTCACCGGCCATATCGGCGACGGAAAGATTTTCGTCTACGATGTAGAAAACGTTGTCAAGGTTCGCACGGGTGAAGAGGGCTATGACGCGCTCCAGGATGTGGAGTAAACAAGAAACAACCCCGGGGAGGGCCGCATCGCGCGGCTCTCCCATGGGTTGGTTTTGGGAGGAAACAAGAAATGTGTTCTATAATCGGCTATTGCGGCAAGCCCCTGGACCGGGCTGCCTTTGATATTGGCTTTTCCAGGACCCTCTCCCGTGGCCCCGATGACACCCGTGTCATCCAGGCAGGACCGGGTCTTTTGGGCTTTCACAGACTTTCCATCATGGGACTTCATCCGGAAGGGATGCAGCCCTTCGGCCTGAACGGAAACTGGGTCGTATGCAACGGAGAGGTATACGGATTTGAGAAGCTCCGCCGGGAGCTGTCCGAAACCTATACCTTCGTCAGTGATTCCGACTGCGAAGTGCTTCTGCCCCTCTATGAGAAATACGGCACCGGTATGTTTTCCATGCTGGACGCGGAGTTCGCGTGCATTCTCTATGACGGAAAGAAGCAGCAGTTTTTGGCCGCCCGGGATCCCATCGGTATTCGCCCGCTGTACTACGGATACGATCCTCAGGGGACCATTGTATTTGCCAGCGAACCCAAAAACCTGATAGGGCTTGTGGACCGGATTCTCCCCTTCCCTCCCGGGTATTATTACAGCGACGGTGAATTTCACTGCTATTGCGATATCGCGAAAAAACGGCTCCCCCTGCCGGATGACTTGGAAACCGTCTGCAAGAATATTCGGGAAAAGCTGGTTGCCGGAGTCCGGAAACGTCTTGTGGCCGATGCCCAGGTTGGTTTTCTTCTTTCAGGCGGACTTGACTCTTCTCTGGTCTGCGCCATTGCCGCCCGTGAGAGCGAAAAACCCATCCGCACCTTTGCCATTGGAATGAGCGAAGATGCCATTGACCTGAAATATGCGAAAATTGTTGCGGATTTCATTCACAGTATTCACACGGAAGTCATAATCTCGCGCGAAAATGTAATCGACGCACTGGAGTCTGTTGTGGAACTGTTGGGAACCTTCGATATTACCACCATCCGGGCAAGCATCGGAATGTATTTGGTATGCAAGGCCATCCACGAAACTACACCGATTCGGGTTCTTCTCACCGGCGAAATCTCCGATGAACTGTTCGGCTACAAGTACACCGACTTTGCCCCCTCCCCTGAGGCATTCCAGGAGGAAGCCAGAAAACGGCTTCGGGAGCTTCACATGTACGATGTACTTCGTGCGGACCGCTGCATCAGTGTCAATTCTCTGGAAGCGAGAGTGCCCTTCGGCGATCTGGATTTTGTGGACTATGTCATGAGCATTGACCCTGCTATGAAATGCAATGTATACGGAAAAGGAAAATACCTTCTGCGCCACGCCTTTGAGGGACTGGGTTACCTCCCGGATGAAATCCTCTGGCGTGAGAAGGCCGCCTTCTCCGATGCGGTGGGCCACTCCATGGTGGATTACCTGAAGGAGTATGCCGAAGGGTGTTATACGCAGGAAGAATTTGAGATCCGGCGCAAGCGCTTCTCCCATGCACAGCCCTTCACCAAGGAATCCCTGCTCTATCGGGAAATCTTCGAGAAATATTACCCCGGCCAGGGAGAAATGATTGCTGATTTCTGGATGCCCAACAAGGAATGGGAAGGCTGCAACGTAACGGATCCCTCAGCTCGCGTGCTTTCAAATTACGGAGACAGCGGTAAATAATTTAGGAGGAACAAATCAATGGAAAAGAAAGAGCAGCTCTACGAGGGGAAAGCAAAAAAAGTCTTTGCCACAGAGAATCCCGAGCTTCTGATCGTGTCCTATAAGGATGATGCCACGGCCTTCAACGGTCTGAAGAAGGGAACCATCGTCGGCAAAGGGATCATCAACAACCAGATGAGCAATCGGCTCATGACCATGCTGGAAAGCAAAGGCATTCCCACCCATCTGGTTCAGGAGCTCAGCCAGCGGGAGACACTGGTCAAGAAAGTCAGCATTGTCCCCCTGGAGGTCATTGTCCGGAACATCGCCGCAGGATCCTTCTCCAAACGGTATGGCGTGGAGGAGGGTGTGGTTTTTGACGCGCCCACGCTGGAGTTTTCCTATAAAAATGATGCCCTGGGCGATCCGCTTCTGAATACCTATCATGCCCTGGCTCTGAAACTGGCAACTCCCAAGGAAATTGAAACCATCGAGGACTACTCTTTCCGGATTAACGAGATTCTCAAAGCCTTTTGGGCCGGCTGCGGCGTTACCCTGGTGGACTTCAAGCTGGAGTTCGGCCGTCTGAGTGATGGCACCATAGTCCTGGCTGACGAAATCAGCCCCGATACCTGCCGTCTTTGGGATACCGCCACGAAAGAAAAGCTGGACAAAGATCGGTTCCGCCGGGATATGGGCGGCGTAGAAGAAGCCTATGCCGCCATTATGTCCAGACTGGAAGCCAATCTGTAACAGGAGGACGAAGAGAATATGTCAAACACCGCGATTGTAGGCATCAACTGGGGTGACGAAGGCAAGGGCCGGATGGTGGATCTGCTGACGGAGGACTATGACATTGTCGTACGCTATCAGGGCGGCGGCAACGCGGGCCATACCGTCATCAATTCCTACGGCAAGTTCGCCCTTCACCTGCTCCCCTCCGGTATTTTCCGGGAAGGCGTCACCAACATTCTCGGCAACGGCGTGGCGCTGGATCCCGAAAACCTTTGGCTGGAGATGCAGGATGTGATGTCCAAAGGCGTCCCCATCACCCCGGAGAACCTGAAAATCAGCGATCGCGCTTCTCTTCTGATGCCCTGGCACCGGGAACTGGATTCCCTGGAGGAGGTCAGACTTGCAGACAAGAAATACGGCTCCACCAAACAGGGTATTGCCCCCTTCTACTCCGATAAGTACCAGAAGAAAACCGTTCTGGCCGGAGAGCTTCTCCATCCTCAGCATCTGAAAGAGCACCTTCAGGATCTGATGGAGTGGAAGAATCTGACACTCACCTCTGTCTACGGTGCCAAGGGCACCACCATGGAGCAGCTGGAGGCCTGGATGGATTCCTATTGCGAGAAGATCCGTCCCTTTATCTGCGATACCGGTGCCTATCTGCGTAAGGCCCAGCAGGAAGGAAAGCGCATTCTTTTTGAGGCCCAGCTGGGCGCCCTCCGGGATCTGGACTATGGTATCTATCCATACACCACTTCCTCCAACGCCATCGCAGCCTATGCCCCCGTAGGCTCCGGCCTTCCCAGCGCGAAAATTGACAATGTGGTGGGTGTGGTGAAAGCTTATTCCACCTGTGTGGGAGAAGGCCCCTTTGTATGCGAGATGTTCGGTCAGGAAGCGGAGGAGCTCCGCACGGCAGGCTTTGAGTACGGTGCCAAAACCGGCCGTCCCCGCCGGGTTGGCCCCATCGACATTGTGGCCACCCGCTACGGCGTCCAGGTTCAGGGGGCAACCACCATTGCCCTGACCAAGCTGGATGTCCTGAGCTATCTGGACAGGATTCCCGTATGTGCCCGCTATCTTCTGAACGGTCTGGAAACCGATGAGTTCCCCTTCCCCACCCTGCTTGCCGAAGCAAAACCCGTGGTGGAATATATGGAAGGCTGGAAATGCGATATCTCCGGCGCCCGCCACTGGGAAGAGCTTCCTGAAGCCGCGCGGAAGTATGTTGAATACGTTGAGCGTCAGATCGGGTGCCCCATCGGTTATGTTTCCGTTGGTCCGGAGCGGGACAGCATCATCATTCGTTAAGGAGGGAACAGGATGACTGACAAATACGAATCCCCCCTCAGCAGCCGGTACGCATCGGACTATATGCTTCGCCTGTTCTCCATGGACAAACGGATTCAGACCTGGCGGCAATTGTGGGTAGCCCTTGCCCGTGCCCAGCATCAGCTGGGTCTGCCGGTTTCCGCCGAGCAGGTGCGGGAGCTGGAAGCCCATGTCAGCGATATTGACTACGCCTGCGCCTCTGCAAGGGAGAAAGAGGTGCGCCACGATGTCATGGCCCATGTGTACGCCTATGGCAAGGTTGCCCCGGGCGCCGCGGGAATCATTCACCTGGGCGCCACCAGCTGCTACGTCACGGACAACGCGGATCTGATTCTATACCGGGATGGCCTTCGTTATCTGCGTGGGGAGCTACTGAAGGTGATCGCCAACCTGAGCCGGTTTGCGCGGCAGTACAAGGCCATGCCCACCCTGGGCTATACCCATTACCAGCCCGCCCAGCTGGTTACTGTGGGAAAGCGTGCCACGCTCTGGATTCAGGATTTTCTGTCCGACCTGGAGGAGCTGGACTTCGTCATTGACAATATGAAATTCCTGGGCTGCCGGGGCACCACCGGCACCGAGGCCAGCTTCCTGGAGCTTTTCGCCGGGGACACCGCCAAAATTGACGAGATGAACCGGAAGATCAGTCAGGAATTCGGTTTCACCAAATGCTTCCCCGTCTGCGGCCAGACCTACCCCCGGAAAACCGACAGCCGCATCCTGAATCTACTGTCCTCCATCGCCCAGAGCTGCTACCGGATGGCAAACGACATCCGGCTGCTGCAGCATGACCGCCAGGTGGAAGAACCCTTCGAGAAAAACCAGATCGGCTCCTCCGCCATGGCCTACAAGCGCAATCCCATGCGTTCCGAGCGAATCTGTTCCCTGGCCCGCTATCTCATGGCTGATGCCATGAACGCGCCCATGACCGCCTCAACCCAGTGGCTGGAGCGGACTCTGGACGACTCTGCCAACCGGCGAATTTCCCTTCCTGAGGGATTCCTCTGCGCCGATGCCATTTTGCGCCTCGCCCAGAACGTAACCAACGGGCTCCACGTCAACGAAAAGATCGTGGAGAAGGCCGTCCGGGAATACCTTCCCTTTATTGCCACCGAAAATCTCATGATGGAGGGTGTCAAACGGGGCGGAGACCGGCAGCAGCTGCATGAAATCATCCGCCAGTGCTCCATGGCCGCTACCGCCCGGATGAAAAACGGTGAAAGCTGGGACCTGCTTTCCGACCTCTCCGCCCATCCCGAATTTGGAATGGACCGGAGCGAGATGGAATCTCTTCTGGATCCCAGAAACTTCATCGGTCGCTGCCCCGAGCAGGTGAGCTCCTTCCTTGACCAAATCGCCCCCCTCCTGTCCCAGGTTCCCCAAGGAGACGCGGAAATCAATCTGTAAAGGAGAATACCATGGAAGAGAAAATACTGGTATTGGACTTTGGCGGTCAATACAATCAGCTGATTGCCCGCCGGGTCCGGGAGCAGAATGTCTACTGTGAGATCAAACCCTATACCATATCCATGGAGGAGATTCGGGCCTTCGCGCCCATGGGCATCATCTTCACCGGCGGCCCCAACAGCGTGTATCTTGAGGATTCTCCCCACGTTGACCCGGAGGTTTTCTCCCTGGGTGTCCCGATCCTCGGCATCTGCTATGGCTGTCAGCTGATGGCCTACACCCTGGGTGGTCAGGTCACCGCCGCCCAGAAGGATACCGCCCGGGAATACGGCAAAACAAAAACCTACTACAATACAAGCTGTAAGCTGTTCAAGGGTATTCCGGAGCAGGCCATTTCCTGGATGAGCCACGGCGACTATATGGCAAAGGTTCCCGGGGGGTTTGCCCTCGTGGCCCATACCGATGCTTGCCCCAACGCGGCCATTGCCGATGAAGCCAGAAACTTTTACGGTGTTCAGTTCCACCCCGAGGTCAACCATACCCAGTATGGCGACCGGATGCTTCGGAACTTCCTCTACGAGATCTGCGGAGCCAAGGGAACCTGGACCATGGGTGACTTCTGCAAGAATACTGTCGCCCAGCTCCGGGAAACCATTGGCCCACGGGGCCGTGTGCTGCTGGCCCTGTCCGGTGGCGTGGATTCCTCTGTTTTGGCGGCGCTGCTGGCCGAAGCCGTCGGGGATCGGCTGACGGCGGTTTTTGTGGATCACGGCTGCATGCGCAAGAATGAAGGCGACGAAGTGGAAGCCGCCTTCGCCAAATGGAACATTCATTTTGTCCGGGTGGATGCGGAAAAGAGATTCCTGGACAAGCTCAAAGGCGTGGAAGACCCCCAGCGCAAGCGGCAGATCATCGGCGCCGAATTTGGCTATGTCTTCCTGGATGAAGCCATGAAGTTCGGCATTACCAAAGAGGATTTCTTCGCCCAGGGCACCATCTACCCCGATGTCATTGAATCCGGGGCCGGAGATGCCGATGTCATCAAGAGTCACCACAACAAGCTGCTCCCCCGAGAGGTGATCGAACAGTTCAAGGCGGTTTTGGAGCCCTTGGATCACCTGTTCAAGGATGAAATTCGCCTGCTGGGGAAGGAATTGGGACTTCCTGACTACCTTGTCCACCGGCAGCCCTTCCCCGGCCCGGGACTGGCCATCCGCATTCTGGGAGATGTCACAAAGGAAAAGCTGGAAATCCTTCGGGATGCGGACTTCATCTTCCGGGAGGAAATCGCCAAGGCAAATCTTGGCAGTATTTGCAGTCAGTATTTCGCGGTTCTGACCAACGCAAAGAGCGTCGGAGTCATGGGTGACGGACGAACCTATGAGAATGTACTGGCTCTGCGCAGTGTTACCACCAAGGACTTCATGACTGCGGAGTGGACCCGGATTCCCTACGAGGTTCTGGATCGGGTTTCCGTCCGAATCGTCAACGAGGTCCCCCGTATCAATCGCATCGTCTACGACATCACCTCCAAGCCCCCCGCTACGGTGGAATGGGAATAACCTTAAGGCCGTGATCCCTGGTTGTGCGCAGACCCTCTGCGCACAACCTGAGGAGACGGTCGACTGTCCGGGAGCGTATCAAGCCCATAATACCACCCGTAAAGAATTCGAATATCCCATCCGCCCTGGATGTTCCCATATTGCCCATTGCATCGGCAATCCGCCGTTGCAAAAGCTGGTGATAACAGTAAAAATGCATATCGGCTTAACTCAGCTTCCCGATCAATTGGTGCTTGAAGGATTGCAAACACCACCGTAGGGGCGGCTATCAGCCGCCCGAGACGTTCCAATTCTTACGTATTTCCATTAGAACGCAGTGCTTTCAGAACCGGAAGGCTGCGGGCGGCTAATAGCCGCCCCTACGAAAGCATTCCGGCAAATACCGCTTTTCCGCCTTGCTGAGTTAACCCGATAAGCACAAAGAATAATTGTTGTTTACCACACACGTACCAATTTTTCTGTCCGTTGTTTTCTGTCGTAATCACAATCCATTTTCGCGAAGTGAAGGAGAGGAAGAATATGACAAAATATATCTTTGTGACCGGAGGCGTGGTTTCCGGCCTGGGCAAAGGCATCACGGCCGCTTCCCTGGGCCGTCTGCTGAAATCCCGGGGTCTGAAGGTTGCCGCCCAGAAGCTGGATCCCTATATCAATGTGGATCCCGGCACCATGAGCCCCTATCAGCATGGCGAAGTCTATGTGACCGAAGACGGTGCCGAAACCGACCTTGACCTGGGCCACTATGAGCGCTTCATTGACGAGGATCTGAACCAGTATTCCAATCTCACCACAGGAAAAGTCTATTGGAATGTTCTGAACAAGGAGCGCCGGGGAGAGTACCTGGGGTCCACTGTCCAGGTAATCCCCCACGTTACCAACGAAATCAAGGAGTTTGTCTACCGTGTCGGCAAAAAAACGGACGCGGATGTGGTTATTACGGAAATCGGCGGCACCATCGGCGACATTGAATCCCAGCCCTTTCTGGAGGCCGTCCGTCAGATTTCCCTGGAGGTGGGCAGGGAGAACAGCCTGTTCATCCATGTGACGTTAGTCCCCTTCCTTCGCGGCTCAGACGAGCACAAGTCCAAACCAACCCAGCACTCCGTCAAGGAGCTCCAGGGCATGGGTATCAACCCCAACATCATCGTTCTTCGATGCGACGAACCTCTGGAGGATGCCATTTTCCAGAAAATCAGCCTGTTCTGCAACGTAAAACCCGATTGTGTCATCGAAAACAGGACCCTCCCCGTGCTCTATGAAGCTCCCCTTATGCTGGAGCAGCAGAACTTTTCTGCCATCGTCTGCCGGGAGCTGGGCATTCAGACCGGCGAAGCGGACCTTCAGGAATGGAAGCAGCTGGTAGGTCGGATTTATGATCGCAGCAAGCATGTGACCATCGGTCTGGTGGGCAAATACGTTCAGCTGCATGATGCTTACCTCTCCGTCGCCGAGGCCCTTCGTCACGCCGGGTACGCCCTGGATGCCGATGTAGAAATCCGGTGGATCGACTCCGAAACACTGACTGTCGAAAACTATCGTCAGATTCTCTCCGGGCTCGGTGGGATTCTTGTCCCCGGAGGCTTTGGAAGCAGAGGAATAGAAGGAATGATTCTCGCGGCAAAGTTCTCCCGTGAGGAACGGATTCCCTATTTCGGAATCTGCCTGGGCATGCAGATCATGGTCATTGAGTATGCCCGCAAGGCAGGACTTCCCGATGCCAACTCCGGTGAATTTGATCCGGATACTCCCCACAAGGTCATTGACTTCATGCCCGGTCAGAGTGATGAAATCGACAAGGGCGGCACCCTCCGGCTGGGCGCCTATCCCTGTGAGATTCTCCCTGAAACCACTATGGCCCGCTGTTACGGCACCACCCATATTCAGGAGCGCCACCGCCACCGTTACGAATTCAACAACGACTATCGCGCCCTTCTGACGGAAGCCGGCCTTACCTTAAGCGGAACCTCTCCCGACGGCCGTCTGGTGGAGACCGCCGAGCTGACGGACCGTCCCTTCCATGTGGGCGTTCAGTTCCACCCCGAGTTCAAGAGCCGTCCCAACAAGCCCCATCCCCTGTTTGTGGGCTTTGTGAAAGCCAGTCTGGAGCAGAATCTATGAGCATCCATGAAGAATGTGGGGTTTTCGGTGTCTACAGTCCCACTCAGGCAGATGTAGCAGGACTGGTATATTACGGCCTGTACGCCCTTCAACACCGGGGGCAGGAGGGCTGCGGCATTGCCGTCAATGACGATGGTGTGTTTTCCTCCCACAAGGGCCTGGGTTTGGTCAGCGAGATCTTTAATCAGGAGGAGCTGGCCAAGCTTCCCCAGGGCCGGCTGGCCGTGGGCCACGTCCGCTATGGAACCACCGGCGGCAACAATCTGAGCAACTGTCAGCCCATTATGGTGAATCACCTGAAGGGCAAGCTTGCCGTGGCCCATAACGGCAATCTGAGCAACGCCCTGCCCCTGCGGCAGAGCCTGGAGCTTTCCGGAGCCATCTTCCATTCCACCTCGGATACGGAGACCATCGCCTACGTCATCACCCGGGAGCGGATCACCGCCCCTTCCATTCAGGAAGCGGTGAGCCGTGCCATGGACAAGCTGGAGGGTGCCTATTCTCTTGTAATGATGTCCTCCACCAAGCTGATCGCCCTGCGGGATCCCCACGGCTTCCGTCCCCTGTGCTATGGGCTCAGGGAGGACGGAACCTATGTGGTGGCTTCTGAGAGCTGTGCCCTCAGCGCCGTTGGCGCGGAATTTGTCCGGGATATTCTGCCCGGTGAGATTCTAACCATCGATTCCAAAGGAATCTCCAGCGACAAACGCCACTGCGGCACGGCTCCAAGACGGCTTTGCATCTTTGAGCATATCTACTTTGCCCGGCAGGATTCCGTCATCGAGGGTGTCAGCGTCCACGCCGCCCGGGTCCGGGCAGGCGAGGTACTGGCAAAGGCCCACCCGGTGGACGCGGATATCGTCATCGGCGTTCCGGATTCCGGCCTGGACGCTGCCCTGGGCTATTCCCGGGCCTCCGGAATCCCCTACGGCATCGGCCTGGTGAAAAACAAATATATCGGCCGAACCTTCATCTCTCCCGGTCAGGATCACCGGCTGGATCAGGTGCGAATCAAGCTGAGCCCCGTCAGCAGCGAGGTCAGCGGGAAACGCGTCATCCTCATTGATGATTCCATCGTCCGTGGAACCACCTCTGCCAGGATTGTGACCCTTCTGCGAAACGCTGGCGCGCAAGAGATTCATATGCGCATCTCCGCGCCCCCCTTCCTCCACCCCTGCTACTATGGGACGGATATTGATTCCCGGGACCACCTGATTGCCTGCCACCACAGCGTGGCGGAAATTGCCCAGATCATCGGTGCGGATTCCCTGGGCTATCTCCCTCTGGAGGATTTAAAGGAGCTGTGCGGCACCACCGAGTATTGCAGCGCCTGTTTCTCCGGATGTTATCCAACACCCATCCCGCAGGATACACGGAAGGATCAATTTGAGCAGAAGCTATCCGCGAAGCGGAAGGAGGTCACGCAGAAATGATCCGACCCTATGACAGAAAGATTATTCTGGAGGACGGAACCTCCTATCCCGGATACGGCTTCGGTGCCCAAGGGGATCGGGTGGCGGAAATCGTGTTCAACACCTCCATGGCGGGCTATCAGGAAATCCTGTCCGATCCCTCCTATACCGGTCAGGCGGTGGTCATGACCTACCCTCTCATCGGCAACTACGGAATATGCCCGGAGGATTTCGAAACGGAGCGTCCCACGGTCACCGCCATGATCGTCCATGAATACAATAACACGCCCTCCAATTTCCGCAGCACCCAATCCCTTGGGGAGGCCATGGAGCGGTTTGACATCGCCGGGGTTTCCGGCGTGGATACCCGCAGCCTGGCCATGCACATCCGGGACAAGGGCACCTGTAAGGTACTGATCACCGGAGCAGATGTTTCTCCAGCCGAGGGTTTGTCCAAACTTCAGGCGCTGACCCTTCCCCGGGATCAAGTTTCCCAGGTGAGTACCCCCTCTATCCGATTCTCCCCCGCTCCGTCTCCCCGTTTCCATGTGGCGGCCGTGGACTGCGGCATGAAGGAGAACATCGTCCGCAGCCTCAATGCCCGGGGCTGTGATGTAACCATACTGCCCTGGAACACCACCGCCGAAACGTTAAAGGCTCTGCACCCCGACGGCGTGTTCCTCTCCAACGGCCCCGGAGATCCCCAGGACGCGAAGCCGGTTATCGAGCTGGCCGCCCGCATTCGGGGAAAGTACCCCCTCTTTGGCATCTGCCTGGGCCATCAGATTATTGCTTTGTCCTACGGTGCCAGAACCTACAAGCTGAAATTCGGTCACCGGGGAGGCAACCATCCGGTCAAGAATCTGCTCACCGGCAAGGTGGAAATCACCTCCCAGAACCATTCCTATGCGGTGGACGAAAAGAGCCTTGCGGGAAGCGGCCTCACCGTTACCCACCGGAATCTCCTGGACAACACCGTGGAGGGACTGTCCAATCCCGCTGACCGGGTATTCAGTGTCCAGTACCACCCGGAAAGCGCCCCCGGCCCCCAGGACAGCGCCTATCTCTTCGACCAATTTATCGCCATGATGGAGGATGCCGCAAATGCCTAAACGAACGGATATTCAGAAGATTCTGGTCATCGGCTCCGGCCCCATTGTCATCGGCCAGGCCGCGGAGTTCGACTACGCCGGCACCCAGGCCTGTCTTGCTCTGAAGGAAGAGGGCTATACTGTCATCCTCTGCAACTCCAACCCAGCAACCATCATGACGGACCCTTCCATTGCGGACAAGGTCTATATGGAGCCCCTAACCCTGGAATATGTGGCCCGGATTGTCCGATACGAGCGCCCGGATGCAATCATCCCCGGCCTCGGCGGTCAAACGGGCCTGAATATTGCCATGCAGCTGGAAAAGAAGGGCATTCTCAAAGAGTGCCACACCCGCCTTTTAGGAACTCCCAGCCGCAGCATCGAGCTGGCGGAGGATCGGGAGCTGTTCAAGGAGCTCTGCCAGCGCCTGGGGGAACCGGTACTCCCCTCCTCCATTGCCTGCTCCATGGAAGAGGGTCTGAAAGCGGCGGAGAACATCGGCTATCCCGTGGTACTGCGCCCCGCCTTCACCCTGGGCGGCACCGGAGGCGGCTTTGCAGACAACGAGGAAGAGTTTCGGGAAATCATGAAAAATGCTCTCGTGCTCTCTCCCGTCCATCAGGTGCTTGTAGAAAAGAGTATCAAGGGCTACAAGGAAATCGAATATGAGGTCATGCGCGATGCCAACGATACCGCTATCGCCATCTGCAACATGGAGAATCTGGACCCCGTGGGCATTCATACCGGTGACTCCATTGTGGTCTGTCCCTCCCAGACTCTGACCAATAAGGAATACCAGATGCTCCGGGACTCGGCGCTGAAGCTGATTCGGGCCCTGGGCATTCAGGGCGGCTGCAACGTCCAGTTTGCCCTGGACCCCCATTCCTTCCGGTATTATCTGATCGAGGTCAACCCAAGAGTCTCCCGCTCCTCGGCCCTGGCCTCCAAAGCCAGCGGTTACCCCATTGCCCGGGTATCCGCGAAAATCTGTGTCGGCATGACCCTGGATGAAATCCGATTGGCCAACACCTGCGCCGCATTCGAACCAGCCCTTGACTATGTGGTCACCAAGATGCCCCGTTTCCCCTTCGACAAATTCTCCGATGCCAACAACACCCTGGGCACCCAGATGAAGGCCACCGGCGAGACCATGAGCGTGGGCAGAACCTTTGAAGAGAGCCTGCTCAAGGGCATCCGTTCCCTTGAAATCGGGGTCAACCATCTCTATATGGCCAAGTTCGATCCCTTAACCCGGGAGGAACTGCTGGATTACATCCGTACCGGCACCGACGATCGGATCTATGCCATCGCTCAGCTTCTCCGCCTGGGCACCGGCATTCAGGAGATTGCCGCCGCCACCCAAATTGACCCCTTCTTCCTGCGCAAGCTGCGAAACATCGTGGAAATGGAGCGCCTGCTCCGGGAGCATCCCGGTGACATCGGCATTCTGCGGGAAGCCAAGAAAATGGGCTTCTCTGACAAGGCTATCGCCGGTTTCCAGTCCCTGACGGAAGCTCAGGTCTATACCTTTCGCAAAGAGAATGGCATCCTCCCCGGCTATCGGATGATCGACTCCTGCGCCGGAGAATTTGACAGCTATATCCCCTATTTCTGCTCCACCTATGAGCCCGGAAACGAATCCCGGGTTTCCGGAAAAAAGAAGATCGTGGTTTTGGGTTCCGGCCCCATCCGCATCGGCCAGGGCGTGGAGTTTGACTATTCCACCGTCCACGCCATCCAGACCATCCGCAAGGCCGGGTACGAAGCCATCATCATCAACAACAACCCCGAAACCGTGTCCACCGACTACACCACCTCCGACAAGCTGTACTTTGAGCCTCTGACCGCGGAGGATGTAATGAACGTGGTGGCTCTGGAGCAGCCGGAGGGTATCATCGCCTCTCTGGGCGGACAGACTGCCATCAACCTGGCCAAGCCCCTGACGGATCTGGGCGTAAACATCATCGGCACCGACTGTGCGGCAATTGAAAAAGCGGAAAACCGGTATGCCTTTGAAAAACTGCTGAAGCAGCTGCAAATCCCCCAGCCTCAGGGCTGTGCCGTGACCCGGATTGAGGACGGTGTCCAAGCCGCCCGGGAGATCGGCTATCCGGTGCTGGTCCGTCCCAGCTTTGTTTTGGGCGGTCGGGCCATGCAGATTGTTTCGGACGAAGCCCATCTGCGCCATTACCTGCGCACTGCCGTGGAAATCGATGAGAAAAAGCCGGTTCTTGTTGACCACTATATCCGGGGCAAGGAAGTGGAAATCGATGCCGTTTGTGACGGAGTGGACGTCTTCGTCCCCGGTATTATGGAGCTGGTGGAGCGTACCGGTGTCCATTCCGGTGACTCCATCTCGGTTTACCCCTCCTTCTCCATATCCAATAAGGTCAAAGGCCTGATTTTGCAGTACGCGAAAAAGCTGGGCCCCGCCATCGGCATCAAGGGACTCTTTAACATCCAGTTCATTGTGGATCCTAAGGATCGGGTGTATATTATCGAGGTGAATCCCCGTTCCTCCCGGACGGTTCCCTTCCTCAGCAAGGCAACCGGCTATCCCCTGGCGGATATTGCCACACTGGTTTCTCTGGGAAAGAGCCTCCGGGATCAGGGCATATACGATCTGTACCCCCAGGAGAAAAAGCGATATTATGTCAAAGCGCCCGCTTTCTCCTTCTCCAAGCTTCGGGGCCTGGATGCCTACCTGTCCCCGGAAATGAAGTCCACCGGCGAGGCCATCGGTTACGACAACTCCCTGACCCGGGCCCTGTATAAGGCCCTCCAAGCTTCCGGCATACGCCTGCAGAACTACGGCACGGTATTTGCCACCATCTCCGACGAGGACAAGGAGGAAGCCCTGCCCCTGTTGAGAAGGTTCTATCAGCTGGGCTTCAATCTGGAAGCAACCCCCGGCACCGCTGCCTTCCTGAAGGAGCACGGCATCCGTACCCGGGTACTGCCCAAGGTGAGCGACGAATCCACGGATATTCTGGATGCCATCCGTTCCGGGTATATCACCTATGTGATCAACACCATGGATGTGCGCAGCGAGGACATCCATTCCGGCTCCAGCCGCATTCGCCGCTGCGCAGTGGAAAACGGTGTCACCATGCTCACCGCACTGGACACGGTGCGGGTGCTCCTGGACGTTCTGGAGGAGCTGACCCTGGGCATCTCTACCATTAACAGTTGAATAAAAGGCTGCTCCAAAAATGGAACAGCGATTAAAGAAAAAGCTGTCATTCCGAGCCAGTGCGCACACCGGCGTGGGAATCCCCCAAAAAGAAGTACCGACTTCCGAAAACCGGGGGATTGCCACACCAGTGACGTTGGTCACTGGTTCACAATGACAGCATTTTTTTGATTCACAGGGACACGATGTCTCTCGCCACATGAACACCGCTGGCGGAGGCATGGGACAACGAGTGAGTTATGCCGCTGCCGTCGCCGATGATATAGAGCCCCGGATACTTGCTCTGGAGCTTCTCGTCCACCTCTACCTCCATGTTGTAGAACTTGACCTCCACACCATAGAGCAGGGTATCATCGTTGGCGGTTCCCGGCGCCACCTTATCCAGCGCATAGATCATTTCAATAATCCCGTCCAGAATCCGCTTGGGAAGCACCAGACTCAGGTCGCCGGGGGTTGCGCTCAAGGTGGGCGTCACAAAGGACTCTTCAATCCGGTTTGGGGTAGAGCGCCGACCGCGGATCAGGTCTCCAA
This sequence comes from uncultured Clostridia bacterium, assembly GCA_945486035.1. Taxonomy (GTDB): domain Bacteria; phylum Bacillota; class Clostridia; order Oscillospirales; family Oscillospiraceae; genus Faecousia. The sequence continues at coordinate 6,120 of CALYTB010000017.1, read as the reverse complement.
AGCGCTGCACAATCACGCCGCCTCCCAGCATGTTGCTCAGCCGAGCAATGGATTCACCGTAGCCGTTGGAATCCTTGAAGGGCTCGGAGAAATGTTTGGCAACCAGCAGGGCAAAATTGGTGTTCTCCGTCTGTCTGGCGGGGTCCTCGTAGCTGTGGCCGTTAACGGTGATGATCCCATTGGTATTCTCATTGACCACTGCGCCCTTGGGATTCATGCAGAAGGTCCGCACCCGGTCACCGTATTTCTGGGTACGGTAGACAATCTTGCTCTCGTACAGTTCGTCCGTCAGATGGGAGAAAACCTCCGCAGGAAGTTCCACCCGGACGCCGATGTCCACCCGGTTGGACTTGGTGGGAATCTCCAGCTCCCGGCAGACGGCTTCCATCCACTTACTGCCGCTTCGTCCCACGGAGATCACACACTTTTCACTGGTATACCCCTTCCCGAAGCACTGGACCCGATATCCACCCTCCACGATTTCCACGGTTTCCACAGGGGTATCGAAGAAGAAGGTCACCCGATCCTTCAAATAACCATACAGGTTCTCCAGCACCACATAGTTGATATCCGTGCCCAAATGCCGCACGGAGGCGTTCAGCAAATGCAAATCATACTGAATGCATTCCTTCTTGAACTTCGTACCGGCAGTGGAGTAAAGCTTGGTTCCCTCCCCGCCGTAGCGCATATTAATTTCGTCCACATAGCGCATCAGCTCCAGCGCCTGCTTTTTCCCGATGTACTCATACAGCGTACCACCGAAATCGTTGGTAATATTGTATTTTCCATCGGAGAAGGCACCTGCCCCACCAAAACCACTCATAATCGAGCAGCTCTTGCAGCCAATGCAGGATTTCACCTTATCCCCGTCAATAGGACACCGGCGGCGGTTCAGTGCGTGGCCCGCCTCAAAAACAGCAACCCGAAGCTCCGGGCGCCGCTGGGTCAGCTCATACGCCGTAAAGATTCCTCCGGGCCCCGCGCCGATAATGATCACATCAAAATCCATTTTCAGATTCCTCCGGGAACAACGCCCAATGTATTTGTGCAGGGAACGATTCCGTTTCCCTTATTATGCTTTTTCATACCGTGTTCCGTACGCAATACGGTAATTTGTTGTTTATAGCATTTAAATAGGACTGTCATTGCGAACCAGGCCGCAGCCTGGTGTGGCAATCCCCCGGTTGAAAGGGACCAGGTAACGATTACCACCAAAAATCGTGGTGAATCCCATTTTTCGTGGTACTTTTCGGTACATTTCCCCTCTAACCAGGAGATTGCCACGCCAGTGTGCGCACTGGCTCGCAATGACAGTGTTTTATTCAATGCGCACTTGTAAACAACAGTTTAGGTTATCGGCTTTCGTAAGCACGCTGATAAATTGGTGTTTGAAGTTATCAGGCACCTGACGCTTCTACCGTAGGGGCGGCTATCAGCCGCCCGAAAACGTTCAAGTTTCTGAGCGTTTCCAATAAACGGAAGCATTTTCGTTGACGAAACAAAAGCGGGCGGCTAATAGCCGCCCCTACGGTGGTATCTCGACAAACACCAATTTCACGATCTGCTTATTAATACCGATAATCTAATCAACAGTTTATCTCTCGCCCGATACATTCCGATACGCCTTCTGATGATTTTATCATACCTTGTTTCTTTCTTCAAGTGCTTTCGAGCAGTCATCCCTCTCCAACAAACAGCAGATGATTGGACATTCCCAGCAGCTCCGGCTTTTCGCAGATGTAGAAGTGATACCTTAGATACTGTTCAAACCCCGCCTCATCCAGGGCGTTGATTTTCTCCTCCAGCAGCTCGCTGGCCCCGTCCGTGGCCACCTCCCGCAGAACCTGGATTCCGCCGCGGCGCAGCAGCTCCCGGCACGCATCCACCGTATGGAAGACAAATGGGAAATCCTCCAACCGAAAAGATTTCTTGTCATAATCCCCGGAGGTAAAATAGTCCGATCGGTTCATAAACTCCGTGAGAATCACAAAATCGTTGGAAATGAACGTGAAAAAGAGCTTTCCTCCCGGCTTGCATACCCGTTTCGCCTCCGCAATACACCGGAGCTGATCTTCCGTGTCGCTCAGATGATACAGTGGTCCGAACAGCAGCACCGCGTCAAAGGAGGCTTTTTCATACCTGCTCAAATCCAGGGCATTCCCTTGAACCAGGTCAAGGTCATCCTCCGCTTTCAACTTCGCCCGAAAGGCACGGATATTGCTGTCCGCCAGCTCCAGGGCGCTGACCCGATATCCCTTCCTGGCAAAATACAGGCTGTACTCCCCAGCCCCGGCACCCACATCCAGGATCTTGTCCCCGGGCTTCACATATTCCTCAATGACCCTGACCGTGGTCAGAAATTCCACCCGGGCGGCTTTTGACCGATTCAGCCGGCTATCCTCGTGAAACACCTCATAGATTTTCTGTACACGGGCGGCCTCGTCCTGAATGTTCCTAATCTGAAGCAGATCCATAGTCATTCACCTTTCCCGATCCGACACCAGAATTCCATACCAGCAGGCATCACAGATTCCCTGATTGTTCCTGTCAGACTGCCGCAGCGTCCCTTCAAACTTCATCCCGCATTTGCGCATCACTCCGCCGGAATGGGGATTGTTGGGGTCATGCCGGGACTCCAGGCGGCGCATCCCCACCTGGTCAAAGAGGTAGTCCATCACAGCCTGTAGCGCCTCGCTCATAATCCCTCTGTGCCACCAATTGCGCCCCAGACAGTAGCCAATATGGGCAACCTCCAGGTCCTCCCGCTGGGATACCACGCCGATACACCCGATGGGGAAATCACCCAGTTCTTTCATGGTGATGGCCCACTGGTAGAAGTTCTTTTCCCCGTAGTGACTGACCCAGTCCTCCAAAACCCGCCTGCTTACCTCCACACAGCTATGGGCAGGCCAGGTAAGATACTTCGTCACCTCCGGGTCCGATGCCCAGTTTTCATACATAGGCCCGGCATCCTCCACGGTAAACCTGCGCAGAATCAGCCTGTCCGTAACAATGCTTTCCGTTCCCAAGTGCTTCATTTCGCGCCTTTCTCAATTTCACAAGCCAGCTCCATTGCCAGCAGCACGATTCTTTCTTTTTCATCCAGCCTGGAAGATTCGGGCAGGCTTCTGGGATCCCAGGAAGGATGGTCCAGGTTGTCCCCCGCGTAGAAGAATTGGAAAAACTCCGCGCCCCTGAAATCGCACATGGCCTGCATGGCAGCGCATTCCATCTCCACACAGATGGCCCCCGCTGCCTTTCTTGCCTCCATTTTTGCCTTTGTTTCCCGGTAGAATGCATCCGTTGTCCAGGTTGCTCCCTCCACATAGGAATACCCAAGCCGTTCCAGAACCCTTTTGAATTCCGGTATGTACTTTTTGTTCACCGGAATCGTATCCGAAGGGGGATAGTAGTGGTAGCTGGTACCCTCATCCCGAAAGGCTAATGTCGGAATGATAATCCCACAGTCAGGAATACTCCTGTCCAGTACACCGCAGTTTCCCATCAGGATAATCCGCTTTACGCCCCGGGCAATGATTTCCTCAAAATGTCCCACGCAGGCAGGGGCTCCCAATCTTCCCTTGCACCAGGCAAAACGAGTCCCACGGTAATTCACCTCATATACCGGCCAAGCTCCATCCACATCCCGGTTTTCCGCGATTTTCCGTCCTCTCAGGGCCTGCGCCAGGGATTGGAACAGTTTCCCGGAGAATACCGCCACAGCCGTCTCGGGAAAATCCGCAGCAGGAGCATAACAATCCTCGGGATTGATAATGGCACTGCGTTCCGGGTCAAATTCGGTCAGTAGCATCCTTTCGTACTCCTTCCTCATCCGTCCATTCAAAAAGCGCCGGCCAAAGCCGACGCCATGGATCGCAGGAGTTATCCCTACAGTTCCGAATGGGCAGGGCTTCGGACAAAGCAGCAGCCACAAATCCAATTCATCTTCATCCTGCTCACTCCCTTTTTCTTTGTCTGTTGGTATCATACCATCGTTATATCCTCTTGTCAAGGGAGGTGTTTCCCGGCTTCAGATCCCCCGTTGCCGGGTTATCCAACAGCTTCCCCTCCCCGGAAAACCGGGAGCCGTGGCAAGGACAATCCCAGCTTTTTTCCTGGGAATTCCATTTCAGGGCGCATCCCAGATGGGGGCACCTGGGCTGCGCAGGCCGCAGGAGATTCCATACGCTGCTGGCAAGATTAACCCCCAGCTGAGGCCGCAGGATTCTCCTGGAAGGAGCATACAGTTCCGCCAACCCATTTTCCTTTCCCTGCAGCAAATCCCCCAATACCATTGCGGCGGTCATAGACCCGGTCATTCCCCACTTGTTGAAGCCTGTCACCACGTAAAGCCCCGCGTGTTTGGGAGAATACTGTCCCACATAGGGCATCCCATCCAGGCTCATACAGTCCTGGGCAGCCCACCGGTAACGAATATCCGCCTTTGGGAAATAGGCGCGGGCAGAGCGCTCCAAAGTCTCCCAGCCGCCTCCTTTGCTCCCTGTCCGCCCGGAGCCTCCGCCCAGCAGCAGGAGCTCGTCCTCCATCCGAAAGGAAAGCCGCTCTGCATCCATACCCAGGTACATTCCCGGAATTCTTCCGGCATTTTTGAGTCCCAGAACATAGGAACGGTCCTGGTAGAGCTTCAGCGGGAAAAGCCCCATCTTGTTCCACATAGGGAAATGGGTTGCCACAACGGTTCTCTGGGCTGTGATGCTGCCCTTGGCCGTCAAATACCGTTTCCCATCGAAGGAAATCACCTTAGTATGCTCATAAATCCGCAGCTCTTCGGAAATCGTACCAAGGAATTTCAGCGGATGAAACCTTCCCTGCTCCGGGAACCGGATTGCTCCCGTCACGGGAAACGGCAGTGGCAGACTGCCCAGCCATTCCGCTTTTGCCCCAATCCGCTCCAGCGCATCCATTTCCAGATCCAGCGCTTCCGGGTCCTCACAGCAATACAGAAAACTGTCCTCATTTTGAAAACCACAATCTATCTTCGCGCAAAGCTCCCGATACCACCCAACAGCGTTCTGATTTGCCCGATAATACTCCCTTGCGCCTTCTGTCCCGAATCTGCGCAGGAGCTTTTCGTAGAGCAAACCGTGTTGAGCTGTGATTTTCGCGGTTGTCCCGGCGGTAACACCGGAGCAAATCCTGTCCGCCTCCACCAGTACATACTCGATTCCCCGTCTTTTCAACTCCCAGGCGCAGAGAATTCCCTCGATTCCTCCCCCGATAATCAATACATCGGTTTGTATAGTTTCCTCCAGCTCCGGAAACGCGGTCAATTCCGATGTATCCTTCCATAACGATTCCACATTGCATCCCCCTGTTCCAGTATGCGCAGGAACCTGCCGCCTATGTACGGAAAAAGGAATTGACAGTACCGCTCCATTGAACTAAAATATAAGGGTAAAGGCAGGCGCTCCTGCCGGACCGCTTCCCACAAGAAAACTACGGAAGGTGATCAAATGTATCGTATTTTGGAATTGAACCCTCAGCTCAAGGATTTCGCAGGCGATATCGATCTTCGGATGTTCCTCTACCGGGCAACCAAAAACCGTCTGCTTCCCAATGGCGGAACCCTCAATGAGTTTGCCAACGCGCATAACTATTTTGGCTTCCACCGGGTGGACGGCGGCTGGGTATACCGGGAATGGGCCCCCAGCGCTTATCAGCTCTATCTGACCGGAGATTTCAACGGCTGGAATCAGACAAGCCACCCCCTGAAAAAAATTGGAAACGGCAACTGGGAGCTTTTCCTGGAGGGTGATGATGCACTTTGGGATGGCTGTAAGGTCAAAACCGTAGTGGATGCCAACATGACCCGCACCGAGCACATCCCCCTCTATGCCCGCCGGGTAACCCAGGACCCCCATACCATCACCTGGTGCGCCGAGGTAGTGGACGAAGCAAAGGTATTCCCCTGGACCGACGAGGGCTTCGCCGGAGAGGACGAGCTGTACATCTATGAAGCCCATGTGGGCATGGCCCAGGAGGAGGGCAAGGTCGGCTCCTATCGGGAGTTCGCGGATTTTGTCCTTCCCCATGTCAAGCACGCAGGCTACAATACCGTCCAGCTCATGGCCATAATGGAGCACCCCTACTACGGCAGCT